>CAXPEK010000216.1:0-2456 GCA_964216065.1 Candidatus Actinomarina sp. | reverse complement strand
CCTACACGACGCTCTTCCGATCTCTCATTTACATCATGTAACTTAACTTTTTTGCCATTTAGCGAAGTAACAGCACAAAAACGACACCATAAAGCTATCTCAATTGCTAAACCTTTAATGCTAGCCCCAGCTTTCAGCCTATCTAACAAAGTAGCAAAAATAAATTTTGGCTGCCTATTAGAACCATCCATGGTAAGACGCTCAATAGTATCTACCATTTTAGGATTAGAAAAACGTTCAATCACTTTATTAAAATAAGCAGTAAAATCTAAATTTTTAATTACAGGAATAGTAGGAATAGCCTCTTCAGTAATTAGACGCTCTAAATATTTTACAATTAATCTATCTTGCATTGCTTCATGCACATATTCATAACCCAGTAAAAATGCAGGATATGATAATGCTGCATGTGAAGCATTTAAAATTCTAAGCTTCATTAATTCATAATGTGCTACATCTGTAACAAATTCTACCCCTACTTTAGCAAAATCTGGCCTTCCTGCTGCAAATTTATCTTCTATAACCCATTGTTTATATGGTTCACACATTACCACAGCTTGGTCGTTTAGAGTAAAATTTTTACTGTAAAAATCTAACTCTTTTTGACTAGTAGCCGGCGTGATTCTGTCAACCATGCTATTAGGAAAAGAAATATTTTGGTTAATCCAATCAACTAGCTCAGGCGCAATAATTTTAGCTAAACCCAAAACAGCATTTTTTGTCACTAAACCATTATGAGGTAAATTATCACAAGATAAAATAGTAACCGCACTTAAACCATGTTCTTTGCGAAATTTTAAAGCTTTAACAATATTGCCAAAAACAGTTGTAGGTTGCTTAATATGCTGCTTTTCTGCTAAAATATCAGGATGCTGGTCATTAAAGCCCCCACTTTTTGGCTCAATGTAATAACCACCCTCAGTTACTGTTAAAGAAATAATTTTAATTTCTGCCCTACACATTAAATTATATAAAGCAGCTGAAGTTGTAGGCGCAAAATCTATAATAGAACCACAAATTTCCGCTTGATATTTGTCACTATGTAATTCCACTACACTATAAAGACAATTTTGGGCCAGCATTTTATCACGCATAATAGCATCACCCGGCATTAAACCAGCCCCTATTATACCCCAGTTTAAATCTAAGCCCAAATTAAATAATTCATTTAAATAAAGTGCCTGATGTGCACGATGAAAATTACCAACACCAATATGTACAATGCCAGCTGTTATATCAGCGCGATTATAATTAATGTTTTTTATTTTAGCCGGTAAATTGCCTAAGGCTTCATTAGTTAAATTTTGCATGGTTATAAAAATATTTAACTTAATGTTTAACCAATAAAATTTTTTCTGCAACTAGCAATAAATCATTTTATCTAATTAAGCCAAATTTAATTATTCAGCTAAAATTTCAAAAAAATCTATAGTAGGCAAATTTGTCTTATGAAAATACATCAAAAAACACTTTTTAACATAAATTTCATTTGGTTTTAAAAGTAAAATAATTAAATTTAGCGCAAAATATAGTAATAATATATTATGTTTATGTATATTTTTTAATTAATTTGCACTTTTTTTGTAATAATGCTTGACTATTAGGGGGGCTTTTGCATATAACCTTACAATTATTAACTTAATTATACAAATAATATTATGATAAATAACAAATATTTAAAATCTGCTGCGCTAATATCTTTATTAGCTGGCACCATTAACACAGCTATGGCTGAAGAAAAAAAACATGCTTTAACTATTGAAGCTTCAATGTTTGATGTAGAGCAAACATGGGGAGATGCTGACTGGTTTGGCTCTGATGATAAAATTTTACCAGGCCTAGGTTATGCTTATAAATTTACTTTAGATAATAATATTTTTATCAGACCAGGTCTAGTTGCTAATTTCTCTGATATTGAAGTAAAAGATAAAAGTTATGATGATTATGATGGTTCTTTAAAAGTTAGTAGCATACATTCATATTATGTTGATGCGGGTAGTAAAATTAATGATAAAATGTCAGCTTATGCTACAATTGGTATTACATCTGCTACAATAGATAGAACAGGTTTGCCAGCAGGTAAGGAAACAGGTAGAGGTGTTACCTTAGGTTTAGGTGTGGCATATAATGTTGCTGAGAATATCGATATAGATTTTAAATATCAAACTACTGATTTAGAATTTGATGTAGCTGGTTTTACTGAAAATTATGAAGTATCTCTTGATGCATTTAAATTAGGTGCTTCATTTAAATTTTAATTTTTTCTAGATATTTTCACTACCTAATTTTACTAAAAATTCTGGTAAAATTAGGTAGTATATTATACCAATACCAAATCCCCATCTATAAACCTACTTTTATTCTGCAATTTTAACTCCATAAATTCCAAGCTAAAATTTTGCATTAGCTAAGGCTAGTCCTACAATTTTAGCTTAAAATTTCTGAAGCTAATATTA
>CAXPEK010000215.1:0-9091 GCA_964216065.1 Candidatus Actinomarina sp. | reverse complement strand
TCAATATAAAAATGATATTTTTGAGCAGCCTCTTTATAAAGGCTAATGATGCGATATTTTTCTTTTTCTGCCTGATTTATTGTAGCATATGCACCTAGTTGAATGGTGTTTTTATTAGTGGCTAATTTTTGTTCAGCTTCTTTTTTGGCAACAATACGTATAGTATGGTTTTCTAAATTAATTACCTGATTAATTTGTGGCTTTTTATGTTCTATTCGATTTTGAAAGTGATGTTTAGTTGGAGTGATAGTTGAATTATCTTGCTGTTTGTTAGGTTGTAGCCTCCAGTTTTTTTGGCTTACAAAATCATATAATATTTTATCGCCTATTTCTAGATCTTCATAGTTATTTTTGGGGTCGATTTTTATTGGTTTATGCTCTGCAAATATAAATTTTTTCTGCTTATTTTGCGTATCTTGATTATAAAATTCATATGCATCAAGTATTAATTTAAAAAAAAATGCCGTAAAAAGAAGTAATATAAATATGGGGGAATATTTTTTAATTAGTATTTTCATATTTACATATGTTCGCTAGCTTTTATTGAAAATAGCTTCAACCCATTATAAAAAATTTGTTTGAGGGTTTCTAGCAAGATAATGCGTGCCTCAGTTTTAGCTGGGTCAGAATTTAAAAATTTATATTCATTATTATTCTTGCCTAAATTCCAATAAGCGTGAAATTTAGCTGCCAATTCCTGTAGATAGAATGCTAAACGATGTGGCTCATAATTATATGCAATCACACTAATAATTTGTGGAAAAATATTAATATATCTTATTAAGTCAATTTCAGTTTCACCAGTTAAATGTTTTAATGCAGCATAGCTATATGTGTTTTGTGCAATGGAATTCCTTAGGATTGAACAAATTCTTGCATGTGCGTATTGCACATAAAAAATAGGATTGTTTTTTGACTGTTCAACAGCTTGGTCTAAGTCAAACTCTAAAATCATGTCATTCTTTCTAGTTAGCATAATAAAACGCAAACTATCACTTCCAACTGCTTGCGCAACTTCTCTCGCGGTTATAAAAGAGCCATCTCTTTTAGACATTTTCATAACATTGCCATTGCGAATAAATTTTACTAATTGGCATAATTTTATGTCAATAGTTGCTTGATTATCTGATAATGCTGCCACCATTGCTTTCATACGTTTTATGTAACCGCCATGATCTGCTCCCAGAACTAAAATCATTTTATGATAACCACGTTCTATCTTATTTAAATGATATGCTGTATCTGCCGCAAAATATGTCCAACTTTGGTCACTTTTTTGCAAGGCTCTATCTATATCATCACCATATTCTTTAGCTTTAAATAATAGCTGAGTGCTTTCTTCCCAATCTTCTAATGCTTTTCCTTTAGGTTTGGGTAATGTGCCATAATAAGTTTTATTTTGTGTGGTAAGTAGCTCTACGGCTCTGCTAATAGCCTGATTTTCATGCAGAGATTTTTCTGAGAAATGAATATCATGCGTGATATTTAAATCTTTAAAACCTGATTTAATTAATTCAAGCATCTCCGTGATGGCAATTTTTTTGAAAATTTCAAGATATTCTTCTTCAGCTAAATTAAGATATTTATTACCTGCTGATTGATATAATTTTTTAGCAATAGTAATTAAATATTTTCCAGGGTACAAACCAGCAGGTATGGTAACAGAATTATTACCTGCAATTTCTAAGTAGCGAAGATATAAAGATTTTGCTAAATTGTTAATTTGATTTCCTGCATCATTTATATAATTTTCTCTAGTTACCTTATAATTGGCATAAGTTAAAATATTTGCTAATACATCGCCAAAAATTGCACCTCTGCTATGTCCAACATGCAAAGGACCAGTAGGATTAGGAGAGCCAAATTCTATGTTGATTTTTTCGCCTTGGCCTATATTTACTTTACCAAAATCTTGCTTAGGGTGAATCAATTTTAACGAATTTTGCCAAAATAATGGTTTCATTCGAAAATTTATAAAGCCAGGTTTAACTATATCAATTTCTTGGATATCTTGAATATTTGCTAAGAATTTTTTTTTGAACTGCTCAGCTAAAATAAGAGGACTGGTTTGCATGGATTTAGCTAAAATCATGGCTGCATTAGTACTCAAGCAGCCATAAGATTTATGTTTGGGTAGCTCTAAAGTAATTTTTTTTTGCAGTTCTTTTGAGATTACAAATTTATTTTCTGCAATAATTAAAGTAATGAGTTTTTGATGTAATTCTGCAATTAAATCCATTTAATTACCAAATAAAGATAATATATAGTTAGGTTTTACTCCAAATTTTTGGCATAGATTTTCTACTTGCTGTAGTTCTGGAGTTTCTCCAATTTCAAGGTTTAATTGATTACGATGCATGCCAGAGCTAATAAAAACTGAGTCTAATCCTGCCATATTCGCCCCTTTTATGTCTGTTTCTAGGCTATCTCCTATACATAAAATTTCTTTTTTGCTAAATTCAAACTCATCAATAACCTCATCATAAACACCTTGAAATGGTTTGCCATAAAATTCAACTTTACCACCTAATTCTTGATATTTTTGAGCTATAGCACCAGCGCATATATGAGAATGGCCGTTTTTTTTATGCACATATAAGTCAGGGTTGATACAATGCAAAGTAAGCTTTGCAGCTTTAACTGATTCTAATTTTGGTAATATATCAGTAACTTGTTGATGCGGGTCTAAACCAGTGGCGATCGCAATATCGGCGTCATCTGTTTGTGCTACTTCTATATGCGGTAACCCTTCTAATAAATCACGGTCTTTTTCTGGGCCTATGTAAAAATATTTTAATTTATTCTGTACTTCAAAATAATAATATGCATGCTCACCTGAGGTCAAAATAAAATCAAACATATTTTCATTAATACCAAATTTTGCTAAGGCTTTGATAGCTTTTTCAGATCTTCTTGGCGCGTTCGATAGAAATACTATTTTTTTTTGTTTCTTACCTAAATAATCTATCATAGATATAATATTAGGATAGGCATCATCTCCATCATGAATTACTCCAAAAATATCAATGATAAATAATTCGTAATTTTTGCTAATATCTTTTAAAGAATTAATTAATTTCATTTTAAGTTTCCTGTAATTTTTGTTGTTTGGTTAGTTTTTTTAGAATCATATCTTTTTTAAGTTTTGAAATATGGTCAACAAAAACAATACCATTTAAATGGTCAATTTCATGTTGTACGCAAATAGCAAGTAAGCCCTCTGCTTTTAAGAGCTGCTTGTTTCCGTAGTAATCTAAATATTCTACTTCTACTTTATCTGGCCTGATTACATTGGAATATTGACCAGGGAAAGATAAGCAACCTTCCTTATATTTGGTAGTATGGTTTGAGCTAGCTAAAATCTTAGGATTTACTAGAAATAGGGGAGGCTTTTCAGCCTTAATATTATTGTCAGGATATCTTTCAGAGCTATAGTTAATATCCATAACTAAAATACGCTCTAATCTTCCTACCTGAACTGCAGCTAAACCAATTCCGTGGGCTGCATACATGGTTTCTAGCATATCATCCATAAATTTTTGGGTTGCACTAGTTACTTGTGGAACCTCTTTAGATATTTGGGTTAGCCTTTCATCTGGCCAGGTAACTATGGGTAAAATTGTCATAATTTAATCTTTTATTCTATATCCTGATTTGAGCCATAAAACACAGCTAATTAATAAAATTATATTTAAAGATAATAAATATATCATACCTATTTTTAGATTGCCATCATGATAGCCAATAATACTATAGCGTAAGCCGTCTATCATATAAAAAAATGGGTTAAAATGACTAAAATTATGCCAAAATTCAGGCAGTGATTTAACTGAGTAAAAAGTACCAGATAAGAAAGAGAGGGGGGTTATGACATAGCTGGTTACAGCAGACATTTGGTCAAAGCTATTAGCAAAAAGGCCGCATAATAAACCTATAGCACCCAAAGAAAAGCTTATTAGAAGGAAGTAAATTAAGGTATGAATCCAGCTATAAATGGTAAGAGGTATGAAAAGATTAATGGCAAAATAGGCGATAATTCCTACGAGAATACCCCTAGTAAGAGCTGCTAAACAAATTGCCAAGCTTAAATTAAGTGCTGATAATGGTGGAATTAAAAAATCAATAATATGTCCTAATATTTTAGCCATAGTAATTGATGAAGAAGAATTAGCAAATGCATTTTGAATAATTACCATAGCAATAAGTCCTGGTGCCATAAATTGGCCAAAAGAAATTCCACTGCCAAAAGAAATTTTTTTACCTATTGCTAGCATAAAAATTGCCAAAAACAATAAAGCATTTATTACTGGTGAAATTAGAGTTTGGTTATACACTTTCAGAAATCTCCTTATTTCTTTATTGTAAACACTAAAAAATCCTATTAAATTCATAAATCCTTATTAATTAATGCTGTATTTTAGCAATATATGAAATATTCACAAGAACTTATTCAAAGAATTAAAGATCGTATAAAATTAAGCGACATTTTATCCCGTCATGTGGTATTAATACCAGCGGGCCATATGCGCTTTAAAGCATTATGTCCTTTTCATAATGAAAAAACTCCTTCTTTTGTTATTAGTGATGATAAGCAAGCTTACCATTGCTTTGGTTGTGGAGCGCATGGAGATCTAATTTCTTTCTTAACTGAAAAAGAAAATTATAATTTTATTGATGCTGTTGAATATTTGGCCGAAATAGCATCAGTTACCTTACCAAAATATAATGCATATGAAGAAAAAAAAATACAGGAAGATGTCGCTGATTATGAAATTATCAATGAGTTCCATAAATTCTTTCTTACACATTTTGTTGGATCAGAAGCTGAGCATTACATTAAGCAAAGAGGTATCTCAACTGAAAATATTCAGAAATTTTCTTTAGCTTATGCACCTAAAAAACATTTAATTGAACAATTTAGAAAAGCTAAAGCTTATGATTATAAAAAATTAGAAGATTTGGGTTTGTATCGACAGGGACCTAATGGTTATTATTTCTTATTTGCAGAGCGTTTAATTTTTCCTATTTTGAATCATAAAGGTAAATTGGTAGCTTTTGGTGGTAGAATATTAGGAGAAGGTCTACCTAAATACATTAATTCACCTGAATATAAGTTTTTTAAAAAAAGAGAGCTATTATATAATTTATATCAGGCTAAGCCTCACATTCAAAAAAGCAAAGAGGTAATATTATGTGAGGGTTATATGGATGTAATAGCAATGCAACAAGCTGGATTTTATAATGTTGTTGCGCCTCTTGGAACAGCATTTAGTGTTTTTCATTTAGATGTATTGTGGTATTTTTGTGATAATCCTACTATATGTTTAGATGGAGATGATGCTGGAAAAAAAGCAATGATGCGCATAGCCGAGATAGCCATGCCTAAATTAAAACCTGGCAAAACACTATCTTTTATTATTTTGCCGCAAGGAAAAGATCCTGACGACGTACTTCAAACAGATGGAGTAAAAACTATGCAGCTTTATATAGAAAATAGAATATTTATGGCTGAAATGTTGGTTACAGAGCATTGTCATGATCAATTAGTGACCCCAGAAGCAAGATCTGCTGCCTTAGAGCGTTTAAATAATCTTGCTTACAAAATTGAGCATGAAGGTGTTAAAACTGAGTATCTAAGGTTTTTTAAAGATGCTTTTTTTAAATATTTTCGTAGCAAATCATACTATATTAAACCTAAAACAGATAATAATTTAGCAGTTAAAACCTTTAAAGTAAAAATAGAAGAAGTAGAATTCATGGCATTTATTAGTACTAATATTTCATTATTGAAAGATGAAACATATGAAGAACAGTTTGCTTTGCTTGATTTTGAAGATAAGGTTATTAGTCAGATACAGGCTTATTTATTAGCAAATCACATTGGTTTAAATTTAGCAGAATTATTTAATTGGCTTGAGCAAAATACTGCTCCAGAATTATCTACCTTTATGTGTCACAAGATTAAACTTTTTGCAGCTATATCACTTGCTGATAATGCGCAAAAAAAACAATTTGATTATCATTATAAAAATATCATTTTAGCGAGATTAAGAGAAGATTATCAAAATAATATGAGGTCAGGCGAGGAGAGTAAACAAAAGCTTGCTATTCAGCTAAAACATGATATTAACTTGCTAGAAAATGAATTAAATCAACATTTAATAAATTAGTTGCAATAATGGCAAGAAAAACAAAAGAACAACGTAGTGAAGCTGAGTTAGGCTTAGATGTAATTGTAAAAAAGCTTATTATCAAAGGTAAGAGGCAAGGTTATTTATCATATGATGAAATTAATGAAGCTTTACCACTTGATTCTCATAGTAAACTAGAGGCCGTAATTAATACTATTACTGGTTCAGGTATAAAATTAATTGAAGACCAGAATGAAGTAAATCTTGATGAATTATCGCGTGATGCTTCAGTTAATGACTCATTAGGCGAAAATGATGATCCTGTACATATGTATCTGAAATCGATGGGTGGAGTTGAATTGCTAACCAGAGAAGGAGAGATAGAAATAGCAAAGCGTATCGAAGATGGTCGAAAAAAAACCATATATTCTCTTTGTTCTAGCCCACTTGCTATGCGTGAGTTTATCACCTTATATGATGATATAGTTAATGAAGAAAAATTATTACGTGATATTATCGATTTGGATGCTTCCTACTCTAGTAAATTTGAGGGTTTTGACGATTTAAAAGATGAAGATAATGAAGATGATGAAGATGATTTTATAGATGAAGATAATGAAGATGGTGATGATTATTCTGATATGATGGATAGTGAAGGTGGCATATCTCCTGCTATTATGGAGAAAGCCTTGATGCCACATATGTTAGAATCTTTTGCGCAAATAGCTGATATTTGCAATAAGATTTTAAATCTTCAAGAAGAAAAATTATATAGTGCTTTTGAAGGCAGGGGTCTTGATCCAGTAGATCTAAAGAAAATGAAACAGCTATCAGTAGAGTTTGATAAAAATATTGAAGATATATATTTTAATCAAAAATTTATTGATAGCATTATAGAAAAAATATATAGCTTAAATTCTGACTTGAGAAAAGAAGAAGGGGCAGTATTTAAGTTAATTGATGATTATAAAATAGATCGGCAAAAATTTCTTAAGATATATAAAGATAATGAGGTAAATGATTCTGTAATTTCAACTTTAGCTTCAGCAAAAATCAAAAATATTGATAAAATTGTAAATAATGAAGATATAGATAAAATTTTTGCAGATATCAAAAACACCGCTAAAACAGTAGGTTTGCCTATAAATGAATTTAGAGCATTGGTTTCTGATGTACAAAAAGGTGAGACTCAAGCAAATAGAGCTAAAAAAGAGATGATAGAGGCTAATTTGAGGTTAGTAATTTCTATAGCTAAAAAATACACTAATAGAGGTTTACAGTTTTTAGATTTGATTCAGGAGGGCAATATTGGCTTAATGAAGGCAGTTGATAAATTTGAATATAGAAGAGGTTATAAATTCTCAACTTATGCAACATGGTGGATAAGGCAAGCTATAACAAGATCAATAGCCGATCAATCTCGTACCATAAGGATTCCTGTACATATGATCGAAACTATAAATAAAATAGTGAGAACTTCAAAACAAATGTCATTAGATATGGGTAGAGAGCCAACTCATGACGAATTAGCTAAAAAACTATGTATTCCGGTTGAAAAAATACGCAAAATTATGAAGATAGCTAAGGATCCAGTTAGTTTAGAAAGTCCAGTAGGTGATGATGAAGAGAGCACGATTTGTGATTTTATTGAAGATAAGAATGCGGTTTTACCTGTAGATGCGGCTATACATTCTAATTTAAAAGAAATTACTACTAGAGTATTAGCAACTCTTACACCTAGAGAAGAGCGGGTGCTTAGAATGAGGTTTGGCATTGGTATGAATACAGATCATACTTTAGAAGAAGTTGGTAAACAATTTTCAGTTACTAGAGAGAGAATTAGACAAATAGAAGCAAAAGCATTGAGAAAATTAAGACACCCAACCCGTGCAAAAAGATTAAAGACTTTTGTAAATGAGTAAAGTTATTGTAATATAAATTATTAACTTTTTACTATTCTAGTTTATTTCCAAAGTTAGCAGTTTTTATTGGAGTAATAGTTATTTCTGAGTTTGCATTTTATCTATAATGTAGCTACTTAAGAGTAAATTGCAGCTCAAATCAAAATTTTCTTCTGGAATTTTCGCTTCTTAAATTCAAATTAGAATTTTAAATTATCTGAGTCAAATATCTGTGATTCTAATTTAACCTTCCTATATGAAAAATAACTAAGTAGAATTGTATTTATTAATAAAAATTTGGGATTATACCATATCCCATATTTAAGCCTATTTTTATTCTTCAATTTTAACTCCATAAATTCCAAGCTAAAATTTTGAATTAGCTAGGGCTAGTCCTGCAATTTTAGCCTAAAATTTCTGAAGCTAATATTAGGACTAAAAACAGTTTTAAAGATGGGATTTGGTATTACTTATTGCAAGAAATAATTAGAAAATTAGAGTTTTACTAAAAATCTTCCTTGATGTTTTCCTGCTAACATTAAGTTTGCTTTGGTGGAAATTTGATCTAGTGATACTTCTGTAATAAAATTTTCTAGTTCGGTCCACAGCTGAAATTTAGCAATTTCTAGCCATATTTTTTGTCTTAATTTATATTTAGTATTAGCGGAGCTAATACCTTTTAATGTAACTGCTCTCAAAATAAAAGGGTAAATGCTATGCTCTAAATTAGCACCTGTAACATTGCCGCAACTGCAAATTAAACCATCATATTCGGTTTGTTTAATAATGTTTTCTAATATTGTGCCGCCTAAATTATCAATAACCCCATCATAATTTCTGTTTAGTAGAGGCTTGGCATTTGTGGTGAGTAAATTAGAGCTGTTAATTAGCGTAGTTGCCATATTAGCAAGGGGATGATTCTTGATCTTTCTAGTTGCTAAGATTAAATTAGCTTTTTGCTGGGCCAGAATTAGGGTTGAGATTAAGCCAACACCACCGCTTACACCAGTAATTAAAATGCGTTTATTTTGTAATTTTTTAAAATGATTTTTGAGTTGT
>CAXPEK010000214.1:0-2795 GCA_964216065.1 Candidatus Actinomarina sp. | reverse complement strand
GAATTGGTATAATACCAAATTAAAGTTTAACTAAAAATCATCCTTGATGTTCTCCTTGCAACATTAAGTTTGCTTTGGCAGCAATTTGCTCTAATGATATTTCTGTAATAAAATTTTCTAGTTCAGCCCATAACAGAAATTTAGCAATTTCTAACCATATTTTTTGTCTTAATTTATATTTGGTATTAGCCGAGCTAATACCTTTTAATGTAACTGCTCGCAAAATAAAAGGATAAATGCTATGCTTCAAATCAGCACCAGTTACATTACCACAACTGCAAATTAAACCATCATATTCGGTTTGTTTAATAATATTTTCTAATGCTGTTCCGCCTAAATTATCAATAACTCCATCATAATGTCTAGTTAGTAGAGGTTTGGTATTTGGAGTTAGTAAATTAGAGCTATTAATAAGTTTGGTTGCCATATTAGCAAGGGGATGATTTTTGATACTTCTAGTTGCTAAAATTAAATTAACTTTGTGCTGGGCCAGAATTAGGGTTGAGATTAAGCCAACACCACCGCTAATACCAGTAATTAAAATGCGTTTATTTTGTAATTTTTTAAAATGATTTTTGAGTTGTAAATAACTACTCATAGCGGTAAAACCTGCTGTGCCAAAAAGCATCGCTTGTTTGAGTGTAAGCCCTTTAGGTTTGTGTATGACCCAATTTGCTGGAACTTTTACATATTCGGCAAATCCTCCAGCTAGGTTCATTCCTAGATCATAACCTGTAACTATTACCTCGCTATTAGCGATAAACTTATTGGATTTACTGGCTACAACTATTCCTGCTGCATCAATACCTGGAATATGAGGATATGTTCGGGTGATGCCTTTATGTCCAGCGATTGATAGGCAGTCTTTATAATTTAATGATGAGTATTTTACTTTAATTAACACCTCATTTTTTGCTAAAATAGGAAATTTCTGTAATTCAATCGCACTTTGGTAAATATTCTTATATGCTCTTATCACTAATGCTTTATACATTTTTATTTGAAATTAATAAATGTGTCTCAGTTAATAAATTTTTGTCTAATTAGTGGTATATTGACTTATTAGTTTTTACATTTTGTGTAATATCATGCCAGTATTTTGCATGCTCTTCAACATATTTTAAGCAAATATGTTTCGGTGCATAAATAGAGGTAGTATCTTCACATGGATCATAGGATAGTTCTGCTTCATTAGCCACAAAAGCTAAAAAGCTTAATACATAAATAGAGGGGTATTTTCCTTTAAATATTACCATTTCAATCATTGGAACTGAAACCGAATATTCATTAAAACCATCAATTTTTGCATCTGTATTATCTATCTTATCAATACGATAATTGATATCGCTACCATATAAAGCATCATAAGCATTTAGATCCGCTGACATATTTTCTCCATCTGCAATAAAAAAAACTTCAGCAACACGCCAATTTATGATTTCAGCTTGTTCAATTTCTTGGCTAGTTAAAAATTTGTCTAAAATTATCATTGATTTCATCATTTTGTCCTCCTAAAAAATGATTACTAATATTTTAAATTTAACATAAAATTTAAATAGCAGCAAAGCTTATTTTGCTCTCGGATGAAAAATTTTATATTTTTTGCATAAGTTTTCTTTGCTAACTTTAGTATAGCGTTCGGTGGTTGCTAAGCTTTCATGTCCTAGAAGTTCTTGAATAGCCCTTAAATTAGCACCATTATCTAGTAGATGAGTGGCAAAGCTATGCCTTAAGGCATGAGGTGTAGTAAAATCAGGTAGATTATATGTAAGGCGTATCTTGTGTAATTTTCTTTGGATAATACGAGGATTTAAGTTTGCACCTCTTAAACCTTTAAAAATAGGTTCATGATAATTAATGTTAAATGGTACTAAAGTTAGATATTTTGAGATCATCTGGTATAATTCTGGTATAATTGGTACATAGCGCTCTTTATTACCTTTTCCTGAAATAACTATATATTCACTACTTAACTTGTTTTTACTTATAGCTAAACATTCAGAGATTCTAAGACCAGTAGTGTAAATTAGGTAAATTATCAAGTAATCACGGTAATCTAACCAATCTTTTATTTCATGTTTAAGCTTTATTAAAATTTGCTTAAGTTCTGAGAAATTTAGAGATTTAGGTAATGGTTTAGCTAATTTTGGATGATTTAGATGTTTGATTAAAGCAATTTCAATGTTTAATTCTGTGGCAATAAATAATAAAAAACTTTTAAAAGCTGAGATTTCTCTTGCTCTTGAACTGGCGCTGATATTATCTCTGGCTCTTGAAGCCAGAAAAGCTCTAAAATCATCTAAGGTAATATTATAAAATTGTTTTAGAGAAATTTTTTTGCCATAATATTCAGTAAAAAAAATAATTATAAGTTTTATATCACTAAAATAAGCAGAAATAGTGTGTTTGGAATATTTTTTTTGAGCTAGTAAGTAATTTTGCCAGTTTTTAATTTTGTTGATTAAGTTGCTCGAACAAAATTGTGGTGCCATTAATGACATAAACTATGCAATATCTTTTTGCCCAGAATTTTTCCAATCTGACATAAAACTAGCTAAACCAATATCAGTTAAGGGATGTTTGGCTAGCTGTTTAACTACTTTAGGTGGTATAGTTGCGACATCAGCACCAATTTTTGCGCATTCAATTAAATGAATAGGATTTCTAATTGAAGCAGCAAGAATTTGCGTATTTAGCTCAGGATAATTATCATAGATGGTTCTAATTTCCGCGATTAAGGCTAAGCCATCATGGCCTATATCATCATGTCTACCAATGAAAGGAGAAATATATTC
>CAXPEK010000213.1:0-4064 GCA_964216065.1 Candidatus Actinomarina sp. | reverse complement strand
TTAACCCTACAGAAAAGTTTTGGCAATATATCAAGGATCATTATGTTAAAAATAGAATTTTTCAGCTTTAACAGGAGTTAGAAAATATAGTTTGTGAATTTATTCAAATATAAAACGCGGATATTATTAGGAAGCTCTACGAAGTGAAATATATAATTTATAATTACAAATAAATTATTACATAATATTCATTCTCTAATTTATTAAATCATTTTCATAGTTATATTTTTCTATGTCGAGAAAATTACTATGTTCGTCTTTTTTGTTAATATCAAAATTGTTATTCTCTAAAATTTCCTTTAAGCTATCTTCTATTAATTCTTGATAGGGTAGTAACCAATCTTTTGGGTCATTACCAAACTTCTGTTTTATTTTATACATGATTTTTACAGCCAAGTCAGTACTAGATAATATAGAAACTACATTAATTAAATTAGTAAGGTCCAATTCAGCTATTATAGATTCTGCACCGTGCTTTAATACAAATTTTCTCTGCTCACTAGATATTTTTTTTACTAAATCATTTTCTTCCTTACTTAACTTAAAAATAGACTTATAATCATCACCTGAATCGTGGTTTGGTAAGAAAATTTGCGTCGCAATTTCACTGTTTATTATATTAGTAATATTAGATTTTTTAGCGTCTTCAAGAGATTCGGTCGCTAATATAGCAATAGCATTATTTGCAGTTAGTCTTTCTAGAAAATTATTGATATCTTTGCTAAGGAAAGGATTATCTAAAATTTTAAATGCTTCATCAATTACTAAAATAGTAGGTCTACCATCTAGAGTTTTTTCTAAATAATGCATTATATAATAAGTTATAGGAATTAATAATGCTCTAATATTGGAAATTATAGTTAGGTCTAAGGATACTATATCATGCTCATCTAAGAGATTAATTTGATTATCAAAAATATGAGCTAACTTACCGTTATCAACCCATAAATCAAAAAATTTAGCATATTTAGTATTTTTAAAATAAGCGGTTACATCTGACAAAGAAGTTATTTCTTTTGTAGCTAATTGCTGAGAAATTTGCTTAAGTAACTGTTTTTTTTCTACTATTTGTTCATATTTGGTTTCTGTAACTTCTGATGTTTCAATCATTAGATAAGATAGAAATCTATAAATAAATTCGGCATCATTTCTAAATAATGGCAGTGGATTAAATAAATTGAAATTACTTTCCAGTTCTAATGATAAATATTTACCACCTAGTGCATTAATAAATACTTCGCTACTATTAAAAAAATCTAAATAAATTATGCGTGGCTTAAATTTATTTGCTTGTGCTAGTAAAAAATTTAATAAGACAGTTTTTCCTGTTCCTTCTGGTCCTATAATCATAGTATGGCCATTCTCACCACAGTGAAAATTAAAAAAATAAGGGGTTCTGTGATGAGTATAAAATACTGTGACAGCTTCTCCCCATTTATTATCTTTAATTTTACCTGCAGGAAAATTAGCAAGAGAGGAAAAACCAGCAAATTTACTAGTATTAATCGCTTTACGACGGCATATAAAATAGAAATTTCCCGGCAATTGTGACCAATAGCAATTTTCCATAAATAAATCTTCTCTCACTATTACTAGGCCGAAACTTGAAAAAATTTCAGTTGTTTTATGAATAGATTTTAATAATTTATCTTTACTTTCATCAATTAACATTAAGGTTAATTGATGTTCACCGAAAGCGGTAGAATCATTATTTTCAGTAGACATTATTTCGGATAAACCGATATGCTTGGCAAATTTAGTGTCATTACTAATTTTTAGAATTTTATTTTGCTCGGCAAAGCCAGCTTTTGCATCGTCAGCATTAACAAAGTCAATAGTTTGGCAGATAATGAATTCTATAGGAGCATGCAAAAACTTATCTAAAGATTTTAAACTTAATTCACAGTAATCTTTAATTGAAAAAATTGTGGCATAATGTTTTTGGTTATCTTTAATAACTTCCAACATGTTTTTACCAAAAATTATCTTACAATCAGCAATTTGGTTGGATAAATCTGTTTCCTCTAGCGGAAAATCTCTTTCTTCTAAATTTAATATTTTACTAAAGAATCTTAATTGTTCAGAATAATATTGATTATCTATTTTATATAAGGCCAATTTTTTAGCTCCAAAATCATCTAACTCATTAAGTAATTGATCGGTTAATTCGCTAAGTAAATTTTTTTGCCTAGCTATAAATTTTTTTTCTACTTGTTTGAAAGTAGCAAAACTAATACATTTTAAAATATTTGGTAAATTTCTGGGCCTATATGACTTAGATTCGGTTATAATAGAGATATAAAGTTCATTTACATATTTATCAGACCAGTCATGTAGAGTATTCCAAGCTCTATTAATGTTATGACAAAAGTAATTTTGTTGCTCTAATTTTAAGGAGAGATCTTTTTTTCTTCTGATAGTGTGTAGCCACAAAGAGAAATTATCATTTTTGATATATTTACTAATTGCAGTTCTAATAGTTGTTCGCAAATCCACTTGCTTTGCTCCAATTAACTCGTAAGAAAAGCCGGTAATTTTGATAGTTTGAATTAAATTACCATTTTTAGTTAGAATAGTATTATTATCTATGTGGCAGGCATAAGGGATGAAAGAAGGATTTAAATCGTTAAATAGTAGTTTTTCTTGGGCAACTTTGGAATTCATGCAAAATAGAATATTTTGTCATTATGTTTAAGTCAAATAAATTGAGGAAAAAAATATCTTTCCTCAATTTATTTGCTTAATTATTTATGATCCAGTAGGAGTATCTCCAGTAGTATCGTCAGCAGTACTGTCGCTTTCTTTATAATCAGCACATTCTCCTATGTTTAGATCACCACCTCCTAATGCAGTAACTATTCCTGCCGCTCCGAAAATAGCACCAATACCCAATGCGGTAGAAATAGCCAAACCCCATGATACTTTACCCATAAATAGTGATATGCCCACAAACATTATCGCAAATGCAGCTACACCTTTACCAATAGTACCAGTAAGCATGTCTAGCAATTTACATAGGGTGCTTTCTATTACTGTATAAGTTGCTGCAAAGGAATTATCAGTTAAAAACAGAATAGTTAGTAACGAAAAAAACGATATTGTAAAAAAGTAATTAAATTTATTTTTGTTCATTTTAAACCTCATTAAGTTGTTTTATTTTCTAGCAGGATAATTTTAATAGTAAAATATTTTTTTTTATTTATATAAATTAATATATATTTTATTGTAACATATATCCTATTATTTAGCTAGCTCTATGAATTATAAAAATAAGCAATTAAACAAAAAGTTAAAATTTCAGACTAAATTAATAAGATCTGGCCTTAATAGATCAAATTTTGGTGAGACAAGTGAAGCTTTATTTATAAATTCAGGTTTTTGTTATAATGATGCAGAAACTGCAGAATCTAGATTTAATGGCTCTAATCCAGGTTATGTATATTCAAGATATGTTAATCCTAATTTAAAAGCCTTAGAAGATAAATTAATTGCTATAGAAGCAGGTGCCGAGGCAGCTTGTGTCATGGCAAGTGGCATGGCTGCAGTATTTGCTTCAATAATGTGTCAAGTTAAGTCAGGAGATCATGTGCTTGCCAATAGGGTGCTTTTTGGTTCATGTTACCATATATTAGCTAATATTTTACCCAATTATGGAGTAGAGGTCGATTTTATTGATGCAGCTGATAATATAGCATGGCAAAAATCATTTAAAGAAAATACTAAATTGGTTTTTATAGAAAGTCCAGCAAACCCAAATTTAGAATTGGTAGATATTAAATATTTGGCAGATTTATGTCGGGCTAATAGTAGCTTTTTAATTGTTGACAATATTTTTGCTACGCCACTTTGTCAGTCTCCTTTAACTTTGGGTGCCAATGCTGTGATATATTCTACTACTAAACATATGGATGGGCAAGGTCGAACTTTAGGTGGTGCGGTGCTTGGTTCAGAAAATTTTATTAAAGAAATATTATTGCCATTTCATCGTCATACTGGTCCAGCTCTTAGTCCTTTTAATGCATGGGTGATTACTAAAGCTCTTGAAACTTTTGCTTTGCGTTATG
>CAXPEK010000212.1:0-5040 GCA_964216065.1 Candidatus Actinomarina sp. | reverse complement strand
GCCATAATATTTTTAGCAAGCATCTTCTTTAAAAAAATGTCAGCTGCTATAGGCAACTCAATTACAAACTCATTAAAAAAATATTTATTTATAACTTTTATTTTTGAGTTTTTAGATAATTGCTGATGTAACTTAGATGCCAAATGATGATTTAACCTTGCTAATTTTCTTAGGCCATTTCTACCTAGTAAAGCAAGATGTATAGTAAATGCCACCATATTTAAACCCTGATTAGAACAAATATTTGAAGTTGCTTTTTGCCTTCTAATATGTTGTTCTCTAGCATTAAGAGTTAATACAAAACCTTCATTACCATCAATATCTTTGGTTAAACCACAAATTCTGCCCGGCATCTGTCTGACATATTTTTCTTTACAGGCAAAAAATCCCAAATGAGGTCCACCAAAATTCATTGCTACCCCCAAAGATTGAGCTTCACCCACTACTATGTCCGCTTCTTTAGGAGCAGGCAGTAAGCCATAAGATATAATCTCAGTATTAACTACTATTAACATAGCACCTTTAGCATCACAAATATCCCGATATTTCTTTATATTATGAGGTGTTCCGTAATAATCCGGAGATTGCACAATAATTGCACATATATTATCTATTTCAACTGAAGTTGCAATTTCTTCATCTTGTAAATATGTCTGTAAAATATTATAATATTGCGGATTAAGATCATTTGCTACAACTATCTTCTGCTTCTTTTTATTAATTCTTTTAGCCATTAATACAGCTTCTACCAAAGCTGTTGCGCCATCATATAGCGATGCATTTGAAACCTCCATGCCTGTTAAAGAACAAATCAAGCTTTGATATTCAAAAATAACCGTCAAAGTACCCTGGGAAATCTCAGGTTGATATGGTGTATATGAAGTTAGGAACTCAGCTCTTTGTATTATATGATCTACAGCAGCAGGTATAAAATGACGATAACAACCAGCTCCTAAGAAAAAGGCAGCATCACTAGCCGATTTGTTTTTTTTAGACAGTTTAGTTAAATGCTCTACTACTTCAAGCTCACTTTTATTATCAGGTAAGTCAAATTTCTGATTAAATAAATTCTTTGGAGCATCTTCATATAAATCTTCTATGCTAGTCACACCTATGCGCTCTAACATTTTTTGTCTATCATTATCAGATAATGGTAAATATCGCAATTTAAAACACTAAAATAATTAGGATATAGATAATAAGAGTTAAAATATAAAGCTCAATATAAAACTATTAATTATCCTCATCTAAAAAATGGCTATAACCATCCGCGCTAAGCAGATCATCAAGCTGGTCTGGATCATCCATCTCTAGTCTAACTAGCCATCCTTCCTCATAAGGAGACTCATTCACTCTCTCAGGATGGGAATCTAAACAATCATTAACCTCTATTATTGTGCCTGAAACTGGACAGTAAATTTCACTTGCAGATTTAGCAGACTCTACTACCGCTATCTCATCACCTACCTCAAAAGAATCTCCTTCAGAGGGTAAATCAATATGAACTATATCTCCTAATGAATTTTGCGCAAAATCTGTAATACCTATCTTTACAATATTATCGTTACTCTCTTCTCTACTTAACCATTCATGTTCTTTTGTATATCTAAAATTTTCAACTATTTTGGTTTCGTTGCCCATATATTACCTTAAAAATAACAATATTTAATAATATAAAAAAAATTTATTTAAAATGTTTTTTTTGTTTTATTTTGCAGAAAGGCAATATTTGTGATTTTTGCCCTTTTAAACTTGCCTCTTACCTCAATAAATACCTCAGTATCAACCTTAGCATATTCTATATTTATTCTAGCTTGGCCTATTGAGCAATCTAATGATGGTGAATAACCAGCACTAGTTAAAATACCTATATCTTCACCCTGCTCATTTTTAACCAGCATTTCTTCTCTAGCAATGCCTTTATCAAGCAACTTTACTCCAACCCTCTTTATTCTAGGGCTGTTATTTAAGCTGGATTTACCTATAAAATTATCGTTACTAGAAATAATCCATCTTAAGCTAGACTCTCCTAAATTAATATCTTCTCTTAATTCATGACCATATAAAGGGTAACCCATTTCTAAACGTAAAGAATCTCTAGCACCTAATCCTATAGGCTTAACTTCTTTATATGCCAATAAAATTTGCCAAAAATTAGCGGCTAGCTCATTAGCTAAACTAACTTCAAATCCATCTTCACCAGTATAACCAGTTCTTGATAATAAAATATCTACTCCCTTAAAAGAAAATTCTTTTACAGACATATAAGGCATTTTATTAACTTCATTACCTAATATTTCTGCCAAAATTCTAGCTGAATATTTACCTTGAACAGCTATCAAAGAAAGGTTGTTCTTAGATTCTACCTGGCATAGAAAATTTTTAGATTGCTTTATGAGCCAAGCAATATCGATTTCTTTTCTTGCTGCATTAAGAACTATATGATATTTTTCAGTAGAAAGCTTGCTAGCTATTATATCATCTATAACCCCGCATTTTTCATTCAGCAAAGTTGTATATTTTGACTTATATAAATCATTACCACGAAAATTTGTTGGAGAAATATAGGATAAAAACTCCTCGATATTAGCTCCTGATATTATAACCTGTCCCATATGTGAAACATCAAAAATTCCACAAGATTTTCTTACCCACAAATGTTCTTTCACAATACCCATATCATAATATAAGGGCATTTGGTATCCTGCAAAATCAACTATTCTCGCTTTAGCTATATTATGTAAGTCGTATAATGCAGTTTTATGCATCTAAACTACCAAAATAAAAATTTCTTTTTTTTCTTAGGCTCTTCTTCAGTAATTGAAGAAGAGTTTTTATTATTGTTATATGGTCTTTTTCTTTGCCTAGAAGAATTATTATTCTTTTTCTTATAATTGTTTTTTTTCTCAGAGCGTAAGTCATGTACATTACTTACCTCCTCATCGGAATCATCTTCGCTGCCATCAATATTACCATTTTCAGCCTTATAACTAAGTCTTAATTTATCTCTATCTTTACCTATTATTTTAAAACTTATTTCATCTCCTTCATTTATATAACTAGATACAGAACTAATTCTTTTACTAGAAAATTCGCTAATATGAATCAAACCAGATGCATTATTAAGAAAATTTACAAAAGCACCATAATCAGTTATTCTATGTATCACACCTTTATAGGATTTACCAATTTCTGGCTCTTCTACTATAGAAGAAATAAGTGATTTAGCTAGATCTGCTGCTTTTTTGTTAGGAGCACATATCTTAACTTCACCACTATCTTCTATAGAAATTTTACAGTCAGTATCTTCACATAACTTCTTTATTACCTTACCACCTTGACCAATAACTTCTCTAATTTTATCTTCCTTGATTTTAATATTACTCATTACTGGAGCATTTTCTCCTAACTCTTTACTTGACTCAGTAATGGTTTTGGACATTTCTGCTAAAATATGAGCTCTACCTGCATTAGCTTGATCTAAGGCTTCAGCAAAGATCTCAAAAGTAATTCCCGTAATTTTGATATCCATCTGCAACGCAGTAATGCCTTTTTCAGTACCAGCAACTTTAAAATCCATATCTCCTAAATGATCTTCATCACCCATAATATCAGATAAAATTTTATATTTTTTACCATCCATTACTAAACCCATAGCTATACCAGAGACTGGGCTGCTAAGAGGAACTCCTGAAGACATTAACGCCATTGAAGTAGCGCAAACTGTGGCCATAGATGAAGAGCCGTTAGACTCAGTTATCTCAGAAACCGCACGTATTGTATAAGGAAAATCTTCATAATTAGGTATAACTGCTAATAAAGATTTTTTTGCCAATTTACCATGGCCTATTTCTCTACGACCAGGCGCTCTAAGCATACCTACTTCTCCTACAGAATAAGGAGGAAAGTTATAATGTAGCATAAATTTTTCTTTGCTATTACCTTCTAATCCCTCTACTAGCTGCTCATCATCATCTGAACCTAAGGTTACTACTGACAGTGATTGCGTTTCTCCTCTAGTAAATAAAGCGGATCCATGTACTCTAGGTAAGAAGTTAATTTCACTTGCTATATTCCTAATCTCGTCCAGCTTTCGACCATCTATACGCTCATCATTGAAAACTTTTGTGCGCACAATTTCTTTTTCTAGCTTTTTAATATAAGTAGCTAATTCTAAAGCATTTGCTTCATCTGCTACCAGATATTCTTTTTCTATTTTAGCCACTACTGCAGTAACGGCTTCATTTCTCTCTAATTTACCAGTAATAGAAAATGCTGCTGTGAAATCTTTGCTGTATTTATTGCTTATTTTTTTATAAAAATCACTATCAAACTTATCTTCAACTTGCCACTTATCTTTACCCACTTCTTTAGCTAATTCTGTAATCAAATCTATAACTGGCTTAAGTGATTCTTGAGCAAAAGTTACTGCATCTAACATTTCCTTGTTTGTAAGTTCTTTGGCCTCAGACTCTACCATTAGTACAGAATCTACTGTTCCAGCTATTGTTAAATCTAGGCGTGTTTCTGCTAGTTCTGCTAAAGTTGGATTTAAAACATAAGAGCCATTTATAAAAGCAACTTTGGCTGCGGCCAAGGGGCCTAAAAATGGTACTTCAGAAATAGTTAGTGCAGCACTTGCACCAATTAAAGCAGGAATATCAGCATCATTTTCTTTATCAAAAGATAATACTGTACAAATTATTTGGGTTTCATTTTTATAAGCTTCAGGAAACATCGGCCTAATAGGACGGTCAATTAGTCTAGAAGTTAGGGTTTCTTTTTCTGACAATCTACCTTCTCTTTTAAAGAAACCGCCAGGAATTTTACCAGCTGCATAAGATTTTTCTTGGTAATTTACAGTTAATGGAAAAAAATCGACCCCTTCCTTTGGAGTTTTTTGCGCAGTAACATTACACATTACTGTAGTTTCACCATAAGTAACTAATACCGAAGCGTTAGCTTGTCTTGCTACTTTGCCTGTTGATATTGTTAACTTTTTACCTCCCCACTCTAACTCTTTAATCACTTCTTTAAACA
>CAXPEK010000211.1:0-2124 GCA_964216065.1 Candidatus Actinomarina sp. | reverse complement strand
CGGCAGCAATACTAATAATCTCAGGAACAGCATATATTATATTTGGAATCTGAACCCCCATATCAACTGCCACACGAAACAAAGTATCATCATCCATATTATTAAGGGTCTTTATAAGGTTAATTTGCGTATTGTTTTGATCTTTATAAATTATCTCAAAATTAACCCCATCATAACCATTCCATCCAGTATTATTAACATCCCATATTTGTTCTTGCCATCTATTAATATAAGATAAAACCTTGTCATATGATGCATAGTTTTGCCATATCTTTTGTGCTGTTAAATCTATTATATTCATCACTTGTCTTGGTGAAGCTTTACTTTTCATAATTAATTCTGATTTATTTTAATCTGATAAACAACGCCTCTACCTTTACCAACTGATATGATTTTTTTCATCTGCACCAAATCCTTCAACTTAACTTTTAAAGTATTGTAATTAGCACCAGATAATTTTTGAATATCGGATACCGAAAGAGAATTATGATTTTTAAGAATCTCTAAAATCTGCAAATGTAATTTATCAAAATTCTCCTGTAAAATTTTCTCAGCTTTAATTTTTTTCTCTAAATTATCTTTTTGTTTTTTTAGAGATTTTAAGAAAAATATTAGCCAATTTTCAAATTTGATTTTTTTGCTATCTAAAGTTTTTTGACAATCTCGCAAATTTTTGTAATAAAGATCTTTATTTTGTTCAATAATACTTTCTAAAGAGCTATATTGAACATAGCTGTAGCCAAGTTTTAGTAGCAATAAATTAGTTAAAATTCTTGATAATCTGCCATTGCCATCTTGAAAAGGGTGAATTGCTAAAAATACTACGATGAAAATGCCAGTTATGATTATAGGGTGAGTTTCCTTTAATTCTAAAGATTTATTAATCCAAGTAATCAAATCTGTTATTTTCATTGGCGTTTCAAATGGTGTGGCAGTTTTATATACAACACCTATTTCTTTACCATTTTCATCAAAGGCGACTATATGATTATCTAGTTTTTTATATTCACCTCTATGACGAATATCTTTAGAGCTATGTTTTAATAAAACCCCATGAAGTTGTTTTATGTGGTTTTCACTAATTTTTAGATCATCAAAATTACTTAAGATCAAATCCATTGCATCAGAATAACCAGCAACTTCTTCTTCATCGCGATTTCTAAATGATGTTTTATTAATGTTTGAAAGAAGCGTTTCTACTTGAGCATCGCTTAGCTTTACGCCTTCTATTCTTGTACTTGAAGCAATTGATTCAATAGTTGCTGATTTTTTCAACATTTTTAGACGATCAGGAGATAAGGTATTAATTGCTTGCCACCTACCTTTAAATTCGTCAATCTCGCTAATTAGATTTAAAATATCATTATTGATATTAACTTTATAATTTATCATAAATTAATCTTAGTTAAAATTGCTTAACTAAGCCTAATTTATTAAAGATTAAATATCCACAAAAATATCTAATTATATCTAATTAGTTTGTAAAAGGTGCTTCTTGCTAAAACAAGTGTAAAAGTTCAAAATTTTTAGGACAACCCAAACAGGCTTTAAAGCCTTACAAATACTGACTTCATAAATTAGTCGAAAAGTTCGTCAATCGTATCTTCCGCACCGCCATTACTCAAGGTTCTATACCAGAGACATGGTATATAAATTATACCAATTCCCCTCTATAAACCTATTTTTATTCTTCAATTTTAACCCCATAAATTTTAAGCTAAAATTTCTGAAGCTAATATTATTGACTAAAAACAGCTTTATAAATGGGATTTGGTATAAGTATCAGTTAAACGCACTTTGATAAGTTGTGGTGATTAAACATTAACATAAAAACTTTGTACTTAGCAGAAAATATGTTATGATAAAAATAAGAGATATTTTATAGAGAGAAGGTATGATAAGAAATATATATTTAATAGGTCGTAATTACTGCCTAATTCTAATTTTTTCAATATTCATTAATACTAACTTGCTAGCTGCTAATTTTACTATCACTGCAGGTGATACTAATAATAACAGCCAGTCATTAGAAGGTAATGAAGTTGGGGTAATTGAAGATGGCGGTACTTTAGATGTTACTGCAGATGATAGCCTGTCAGCAATAGATTTTACCGGTACTGATAA
>CAXPEK010000210.1:0-2195 GCA_964216065.1 Candidatus Actinomarina sp. | reverse complement strand
ATTTAGCTCAGGATAATTATCATAGATGGTTCTAATTTCCGCGATTAAGGCTAAGCCATCATGGCCTATATCATCATGTCTACCAATGAAAGGAGAAATATATTCAGCTCCCGCTTTGGCGGCTAATAAAGCCTGACTAGCAGAAAAACATAAAGTAACATTTACAGAAATGTTTTCTCTAGATAATGCTTTGCAAGCCTTTAGCCCTTCCCAGGTTAAAGGTAGTTTAATTGTAATATTATTGGCAATTTTTTTTAATTCTAAGCCTTCTTTGATCATATTTTTGGCATCTAATGCTGTAACTTCTGCACTTATAGATCCTGGGATTATTGTAGCAATTTCTGCTAAAATTTCTTTGAAATCTTTATTTTCTTTAGCTACTAATGATGGGTTGGTTGT
The DNA here is from genome assembly GCA_964216065.1 of Candidatus Actinomarina sp. Classification (GTDB taxonomy): domain Bacteria; phylum Pseudomonadota; class Alphaproteobacteria; order Rickettsiales; family JABIRX01; genus JABIRX01. The sequence continues at coordinate 1,796 of CAXPEK010000210.1, read as the reverse complement.
AACTCCATCAATTAGGCCAGTTTCGTGCAGTTCTTTTATTTCGGCAATATTTGCTGTATCAATGAAAAATTTCATATGTCCTCTATATTTTTAGTAATTTTATGTATATGTTAGACTGATAATATACATAAAATGCTATAAATGAAGTATTATTTAATAATTGTGGCGCCACGAGATAGCTACATTATAAAACCAGCTTTGCTTGCTCAAATTACTAATTATGTAAAGCAATATAATCTTAAGATTGAAGAGATAAAAGAATTAGCAGAAAATGAAGCATATGCTATTTTGCTAGATCATTTAACTGAAAAGAATATTTTCTTAAGAGAATTAAATATTTTATATCAAGATTATAAATTAGATTTCTTTATTACCAAGGAAGAAAATTATGGTGTAAAAAAATTACTAATAGCAGATATGGATTCAACCATAATTGCTAATGAATGTATAGATGAGATAGCAAGATATGTTGGTAAATATGATCAGATTGCCCAAATTACTGAAGCAGCTATGACGGGTAAAATTAATTTTGAAAATTCTTTATTAGCCAGAGTGAGCTCTTTAAAGTCAGTAACGAAAGCACAGTTAGAAGAAATTTATAAGCTTAAAATTAAATTAAATACGGGGGCAAAGATTTTGGGTAGGACCATGGCAAAATATAATTGCCATACAATATTGGCTTCTGGTGGTTTTACTTTCTTTACTAATAAAATACGTAATCTAGTAAGTTTTAAGGAAGATTATGCAAATAAATTAAGTTTTACGGGTGATCAATTAGATGGTAATATAGATTTACCCGTTTTTGGTAGTCAAAGTAAATTAGATCTAATGCTTAATATTGCTGCTCAGAAAAATCTTACCACTAATGATATCATTGCGGTTGGTGATGGTGCTAATGATATAGCCATGTTATCTGCGATAGAGTTAGGAGTAGCTTATAAAGCAAAATGGGCGGTAAGAGAAGTAATTAGTAATCAAATTAATCATAATGATTTAACTAGTTTGTTATATCTGCAAGCTATAGCAAAAAAAGACTTCGACCTTGCTTAATTTTAAATCGTTATTATATTAACTGTGATAAATAAAAGGTATTAAATGCAAAAAAATACAAAAAATCTATTAGTGTGGCTAGCAATATTTGGCGTTTTAATTATATTTTCTAACAATTTGACCCAGCAAAGGAATAATGAAGAATTAATCGATTTTTCAGATTTTTTGGTGAGTGTCAGAGCAGGCGAGATTATAGCAGTTGAAATTAAAGATAATAATTTTATCACTGGTATCACTAAAAATGGTACAAAATTTCAGACTAATGCACCTAATTATGCTGATTTAGTTAAAGACTTAGATAGTTCCGGAGTAAGAATTAAAGTAGTGCCTGGTGACAATATGAAAACTAGCTTAATAGCTGCCTTAATTTCATGGTTACCTTTCCTTTTAATAATAGCAGTATGGTTGTATTTTCTTAGAAAGATGGGTAAGGGAAATAATAATCCTTTGAGTTTTGCCCGTTCAAAAGCCAAGATGTATATGGAAAAAAATACTAAAATTACTTTTAAAGATGTAGCGGGTATTGATGAGGCTAAAGATGAGATTATGGAATTAGTTGATTTTTTGAAATCGCCAGATAAATTCAAGAAATTAGGTGGAAAAATACCAAAAGGTTGTCTTTTAGTAGGTAATCCTGGTACGGGTAAAACTTTACTAGCTAAAGCAATTGCTGGTGAATAAAAAGTACCTTTTTTTATTATTTCAGTTTCTGATTTTGTAGAAATGTTTGTCGGAGTTGGATAAAG
>CAXPEK010000209.1:0-8450 GCA_964216065.1 Candidatus Actinomarina sp. | reverse complement strand
TAGCTTCAGAATTAAATAATTATAAAACATCCTATATGGCTTTTTACTTAATTTATAAAGAATATCCAGGTGACGCAACTAATGCTAACCGATATTTTAATGAGGCAAGTTATATTAATGGAAACGGAGATAGTAAAATAAAACCTATATCAGACAGCAGTAGTGAGAGTCTATTGAGTTGGTACCACTTGACTTTAGCAAAATTAATAGATCAAAATACCATAAAAAGTGTAAATGACCCACTATTACCAGGAGGAATCCACCTAAATTCCAATACTCCAGTTACAACCCTAGAAAATACTTGCTATGCACCAGCTCATATAAGCTTTTTAGAAGGAAAAGGTTATGGCAGTCAAATTGGTGTATATGATCCCCAATTGCCAACTGGGGTATTAAATAGCAATGGTTTATCTATTGGCACTCATGGCACAGCAGCTTGCACAGCTCCTGGTGATCCACCCGCTGGCTATTCTATACACGCAACTACTGCCAGTATATTAGATACTAAGATAGATGATAGCTATGGCAATAGTGGTAATATGTTAGGGCGCGAAAGTTCTGAATGCCAAACTACAGGAACATATCAAATATCTTCTACAGAAAAAGGATGTTCTTTATTTTTTTCATTTAATGATAGCTAAACTGGCTAGCTCAAAATTTAAAGACAGTAATTTTAATAACCAAACTTCATTTTTAATAATAAACAAAGCATCTTCTTTAGTAAGAACTATAAATAGCTTTATTAATAATATGATTTACTGCTGCCAGCAAATTTGATAGCACAACCTAAAATTAACAAATTATACCATTTATAAAACTGTTTTTAGTCACTAATATTAGTTTCAGAAAATTGAAGAATAAAAATAGGTTTATAGATGGAATTTGGTATTAGCTACTTTTAAGTTAGCAAATCTCTCTTGCAAAGGATAGCTTGCTAAGATAGCAATATTTAATTTGTTTTGAAATTTTAGCAGCAAAAATTACAGAAAAAGATTGGCTTTATAGATGAAATTTGCTGCTATAAAGCTAATAGTAAATTCTATAAAAATTTATCAATAAGATTTAGTGAAGAAAATCTTTATATTCAGTTTTAAACGCTTCATATTCATGTAAATTACCGTGTTTTTTAGCACCATTTAAAAAAATTTGTAACTTTTTCTTTAAGCTATCTTTTACTAGAGTTTTCTGTTCAATATTTAATTGCGTATTTACTAATAATTTTTTTAATGCATAAATGCGAAAACGATCCATAGCCTGATATTTTTTTGATAATTGATCAATATGACCACCAAATTTGGTGGTTAAATATTCTGCATTAAATAATATTTGGTATTTAGCGGTAATTCTTAGCCATAATTCATAATCCTCACAAGCAGGAAGATTTTCATCAAAATTGCCTAATTCTACCAAAATTTCTTTTTTTAAAATTACTGTCGAAATTGAAATTGAGCATAATTTTACTGACTGAGCAAATAGATCTCCTCCCATTTTCTTATGCTGTTTTTTAGGATTTATTCTTACACCATTTTTATACCAAATTTCTTCGCTATGCGCAATTTTATAATGAGGGTTTTCTTGTAAAGAGCTTATTTGCTTTGCAATTTTATCCGTATGAAAAAAATCATCCGAATCCAAGAAACTAATCCACTCGCCTTTTGCTAAATCTAACGCAGTATTTCTCGCTTTACTAACACCACTTTGTCTAATTTTCTGTAAAATAATTTTTTGACCATATAGTTTTTGTAAATATTCATAGCTACCATCAGTTGAGCCATCATCAATCACAATTACTTCTATTTTAGTATATGTCTGACTCAAAGCAGAATCTATAGCTTTAACTACCCAATTTTTACGATTATAAGTAGGAATTATAATAGATACTAATGGTTGCATAAGTTTATAATCATTTTTTTAATGAGTAATACCAAATCCCATCTATAAATCTACTTTTATTCTGCAATTTTAACTCCATAAATTCCAAGCTAAAATTTTAAATTAGCTAAGGCTAGTCCTACAATTTTAGCTTAAAATTTCTGAAACTAATATTATTGACTAAAAACAACTTTATAGATGGGAATTGGTATAATTCAACCTGAGCAGATTCTATTACTTGATATATTAATTATATTTACTTATATTGAAGCTTTAAATTAAAATATCAATATGGCAGACAATAAAATAAAAGCACACTTATCTAGTTTAACAGATCAAGATGCACTTGATTTTCATAAAAATGGTACACCGGGCAAAATAAAAATAACCGCTTCTAAACCCTTAACTACACAAAGAGACTTATCATTAGCTTATTCACCAGGAGTAGCAGCACCATGTAGAGAAATTCATAAAGACCCAGATAAGGCTTATGATTACACTGCAAAAGGTAATTTTGTTGCAGTAATTTCTAACGGCACAGCTGTACTTGGTCTAGGTAATCTGGGCGCCTTAGCTTCAAAGCCAGTTATGGAAGGTAAATCTGTGTTATTTAAGCGTTTTGCCGATATTGACTCTGTTGATATTGAAGTTTCAACTGAAGATCCAGATGAATTTATCAATACAGTCAAAAATATTGCAGATACTTATGGAGGTATTAATCTTGAAGATATAAAAGCACCAGAATGCTTTATTATTGAAAATAAATTAAAAGAAATTTGTAATGTTCCAATTTTTCACGATGATCAACATGGAACTGCGATAATTACTGCAGCTGGCTTGATTAATGCCGCTGATATTGCAGGTAAAAAATTAGAAGATTTAACAATAGTAGTTAATGGAGCTGGCTCAGCAGGTATCGCTTGTCTTGAATTAATAAAAACTTTGGGCATAAAAGATGAAAATTGCTTTTTATGTGATCGTACCGGAGTAATTTACAAAGGCAGAACTGAAAGCATGTCAGAGCGTAAAGAAAAACACGCAGTTAATACTAATAAAAGAACTTTAGCTGAAGCTCTAGATGGAGCAGATGTATTTTTAGGTTTATCTGCAAAAGATGCAGTATCACAGGAAATGGTAAAAACTATGGCGCAAAACCCTATTATTTTTGCTATGGCCAATCCAGATCCTGAGATTTTACCTGAAAATGCTAAAGCAGTAAGACCAGATGCTATTATAGCCACTGGTAGATCAGATTATCAAAATCAGGTAAATAATGTATTAGGTTTTCCATATATTTTTCGTGGTGCATTAGATGTACACGCAACGGCAATTAACGAAGAAATGAAATTAGCTGCCGCTTATGCTTTAGCTGAGCTAGCCAAAGAACCAGTTCCAGCAGAAGTATCTAGTGCCTATTCAGGAAGAAAAATGATATATGGTCCTGACTATATTATACCAGTACCTTTTGATCCAAGATTAATTTATACTATTCCAGTTGCAGTTGCTAAAGCTGCTATAGATTCTGGAGTAGCAAGAAAAAAAATAACTAACTGGGAAAATTATAAGGCAGAATTAGCTGCCCGCTTAAATCCTACTGCTAATAGCTTGAATTTAATTTTTGGTAAAGTTAGAAATCAACCTACCAAAGTTATTTTTGCAGAAGGTGAAAATAAGCATGTTATTAGTGCCGCAAAAATATGGCAAGATTCATCATATGGTAAAGCAATATTAGTAACCAGAGAAGATAGACAAGAAGAATTAAATAATAACTTAGCAGAGTTAAACATAGCTAATACAGAAATTGAAACTATTAATATTTCTAAATCAGCAGATTTGGTGGAAAAATATTCTTCTGCCCTATACCAAAAACTACAACGAAAAGGTTATACCGCAAGAGACTGTAAAAGAATGGTAACAGATGATCGTAATATTTTTGCAGCATCAGCAGTATGTAATGGTGATGCTGATGTAATTATTACTGGCACTACCAGAAACTATAAATCATCTTTAGATGATATTTTAAAAGTAATAGAAGCTAAAAAACCTCAAGATGTATTTGGTTATTCTATGATTATTGCCAAAGACAGAACAGTATTTTTAGCTGATACAGCTGTTAATGAACTAGCTTCACCTGAAGAATTGGCCAATACTGCGCTTAAAATGGCAGCTGAAGTTAGAAAATTTGGTCATATACCTAGAGTTGCCCTAGTGTCTTTTTCAAATTTTGGCAGCCAATTAAGAACTGAATCTTCCAGAATTCAAAATGCTAAAAAAATCCTTGATGATTTAAAAGTAGATTTTGAATATGATGGCGAGATTTCTCCAGATGTTGCTTTAAATAAAGAATTACTAGAGATTTATCCATTTTCTAATCTAACAGAACCAGCCAATATCTTGATTATGCCAGGCTTACATTCTGCTATAATCTCTTCAAAATTAATGCAAGAATTAGGTGGTAGTACAGTTATAGGTCCAATTTTATCTGGTTTAGAAAAATCAGCTCAAATTTGTTCTTTAGGCTCATCAGTTAATGATATTATCAATTTAAGTGCTATTGCTGCAGTAAAGCATAAAGAACAAAATGAGCAAAAATAAATATCTTATTTGTATTAGTAATTTAAAAAGTTGTCAGACTGCTTTAAAATATGCTTGTTATAAAGCAAAAAAAGATAAAGCCACAATCGAAATATTAAGTGTATTAGATACCGCCCATAAAGGCTATGGCTTATTTGCTGTAGATAAAGTTATGGCACAAGAAAATAAAGAACAGCAAGATAAATTACTCAAAGAAGTTATTACCAAAGCTAAAGAATTGTCCAATATTATGCCGATAGTAAATTCTAGAGAAGGCATTGTTATAGACCAAATTTCTGAAGTTTTAGAGCATGACAAATCATTTAATTTGATAATTTTAGCTTCTTCTGAAGAATCGACTAGTAAAGGAAAAATAACTGCTCATATTGTCGAACAATTATCAGTTAAAATTTTTACCCCTATTATCATTATACCCAATAATCTATCAGACCAGGATCTCAAAAAAATTATATGAATTTCTTATATGTAGCATTTGGTGGTGTTGTCGGCGCTTTACTTCGTTATAGCACCTTAAGAATTTTAAATTTTATCAAAATAACACATATTGCTAATATTCCCATTAATATTATTTTAGTAAATATATTAGGATCATTACTATTAGGTTTATTGCTATATGTAGCTAAAATTTGGTCTATTAGCGATTCAATGAGGTTATTTTTAGTTACTGGTTTTCTGGGTTCTTATACGACTTATGCAAGTTTCATACATGAATTTTCTGTATTATTTATCCAAAAAGATTTTTTTGCTGCAATGATATACTTATTTTCCTCTTTTTTTATTCCTTTTGGAATCATGATTTTCTTTTTGATAAAATTATGAGTAATGATAAATTAAACAAAATTAAAAAAGAAATTTTACAAAATAAAGTTTTTGAAGATGAAAATTTACTAGTGATTAATAAAAATATTAATCTTGCCGTACAAGGTGGCAGTAAAGTTGGCCTCTCACTTGATAAAATTCTAAATTATAATAGCACTATAAAATACCGCTTATTACATCGCATTGATAAAAACACATCTGGCATTGTTTTATTTGCTAAAACAGAAAAATTTGCTCGAATAATTTCACAATATTTCCAAAAAAGAAACATAGAAAAAACCTATCTTACTATTGTAGTTGGCAAACCCACAAAAAGAATTGGCTCTATCAAACTGCCAATCAGAAATGAAAAAAATATCTTACAAAAAGCTGAAACAAGATATGAAATAATTGATAATTTAGCGCATGAATTATCTTTCATAGCTGCATATCCAATTACTGGTAGAAAGCATCAATTACGTATTCATTTTAACGCAATTAATTGCCCAATATTAGGAGATGGCAAATATGGAGGCAGACAGGCTTTTAAAAATAATTTAAGTAATAAAATACATTTACATAATTACCGTCTTATCATACCCAATTATTATGGCAAAAAACCATTAATTTTAAAAGCTAGTTTACCCCAATTATTTCGCAGCACCATGGATGATTTAGGCTTTGATGAAAGATTGCTAGATGTTTAATTCTAGCAACCTTATTAACTTAAGCTGCTATTTTAGCTTCAAGTAATTTGCCGATTCTCTTAGCTAATTGTAAAGGATCTTTTATAGCTTCACCTTCTATAATACATGCTTGGTCAAAAAGAATTTTAGCATATTCTATGGCTTCTTCTTTTTGCGTTTTAGCTAAATTATTCATATTTTGAATGATTTTATGTTTAGCATTTAACTCAAAGATTTTCTTAGAAGATTCTTTTAGTTGACCTTGCTCTATTAGCATTCTCTCCATTCTAATATCCATACCACCTTCAGTAGCAGCTAAACAAGCTGGAGAAGTAGTAAGTTTTTTAGAAATTCTCACTTCCGCTACTTGCTCCTTTAATGCTTCTTTTACTAATTCTAACAAATCCTTTAACTCAGATTCATTTTGCTTATTTTCTTGTTCTGTTTTTTTATCTGCTGCAATATTTTCTATATCTTGACCAGATTTAGTTACAGATTTCAATTCTTTTTCTTGATAAGTTGGATTGGTAGAAAGCCAGAAATCATCAACTCCATCAGTTAGAAAAATCACTTCTATATCTTTGGCTAAAAATGCTTCTATCTGTGGACTTTCTGCTAAAGATGCCTCGTCACTACCTATTAAAAAATAAATAGCTTTCTGGTCTTTTTGCATATTTTCTATATATTCGCTGAGCGTAATATATTTACCTGCCGATTTTGAAGTTTTAAATAAACACAAGTCAAAGATTTTATCTTTATCTACACTATACTCACACAGAGACTCTTTTAATACTGCCCCAAAATTATTCCAAAATTTTTCATAAGATTCACGTGATTTTTTCAGCTTCTTAGCTAATTCTGCAAATATTTTTTTTACTATTGAGCTTCTAATCTTATCAATTATTGCATTATTTTGTAAGGTTTCTCTGCTAATATTAAGTGGTAAATCTTGAGAATCGACCACACCACGTAAAAATCTCAAATAGCCAGGTATTAACTCGACATTATCTTCTGTAATAAAAACCTTTTTTACATATAATTTAACCTGACATTTACGGTCTGGATGAAATAAATCAAAAGGTCTTTCACTAGGTATATATAATAAATTAGTATATTCTATTACCCCCTCCGCTTTATTATGTATAGTAAGCCAAGGGTCTGATACTGCATGTGCTATTGTCTTATAGAAGCTATTATATTCTTCTTTTTTTACTTCAGTCTTTGCTCTACTCCATATTGCTTGTGACGAATTAATAATCTCAACCGCTACATCTTTCTCATTAGTTAATAATTCAATTGGAAAAGAAATATGATCTGAATAAGTTTTTACTATATTTTTGATAGAAAATTTGTCTAAAAAATTTTGCATATCTTTTTTCAAATGCAGCTGAATTTTAGTACCTTTAATCTTATCTCTAGACTCACTAATTGTAAATTCTCCTTTTACTTCTGAAGTCCAGATATAAGCTACAGAACTTCCTGCTTTAGCTGAAGTAACCTCTACCTTATCAGCTACCATATAACTAGAGTAAAAACCTACTCCAAATTGTCCGATTAATTCATTATTTTTTTTCTCATTATCTGATAAAGTTTCAATAAAATTTTGTGTACCAGATTTAGCGATAGTGCCAAGATTATTTATTAATTCATCTTTACTCATACCAATACCAGTATCAGAAATGGTTAAGATTTTCTTTTTTTCATCAACCGAAATCGTAATTTTTAATTCATGATTTTCTAGTTTTTTAGCCAATTCCTGATTAATATTTAACTCATATCTTAATTTATCGCATGCATCGCTTGCATTTGATAATAGCTCTCTAATAAAAATATCTTTATTAGTATATAAGGAATTTATTACTAAATTTAATACTTTACCTATTTCGGCATCAAATTTATGTGTTTCTATATTGTTTTTAACCATTATTTAATATTTTTCATTATGGTTGATTAGATAATTACTAAAGTAAAATTTTCAAGAGCTAATCGATAAATTTTGGCTTTAAATTTATATCACCATAATAATTATTGATAATTGCTAAAGCTGAAATTATTGCTGTTTCTGCGCGTAAAATTCTTGGACCTAAATTAAGTGGCAAGATATTTTTGTAAGCCTTAATCATTTGCTGCTCTTTTTGACTAAACCCCCCTTCTGGTCCTATAAGAATAATAGGCTTAGTTAAATTATGTTGCTTTCTATATAGTTGTAGTGGTGCTTCTACTCCACCAGACTCATCTGCTAAAATCAAATTTTCATCTTTAAGGTTATTTAGAAAATTAGCTAAAGAATTAAGCTGCATCAATTCTGGTAAATCTAAACGATCACTCTGTTCAGCTGCCTCAATAATATTAGACTTAACCCGCTCATAATTGATTTTTCTTACGATTGTACGCTCGGTAAGTAATGGGTATATGGTTCTTACTCCTAATTCAGTTGCTTTCATGCATAAATATTCAGTTTTACTATTTTTGACTGGTGCAAAAGCTAAAGAAATATCC
>CAXPEK010000208.1:0-9569 GCA_964216065.1 Candidatus Actinomarina sp. | reverse complement strand
CCAGAATCTACTTTTTCCTTTATCCAGCTATAAGTCAGCAAATTTTCTAACGAGATTAAAATCGCTTCTTGTTCACAACAGCTTAATTGGTTTTTTTCAGCTTTTTGGGCTTTTTCTTTTGCTTTTTGGGCAATTCTGACCCAATCATCTACATAGTCAAATTTTTTAATCTTATCATCACTTTCATAGAGGGTTTGAATGCCAGCACAGCCGCTATGACCAATTACAACAATATGCTCAACTTTAATTCCTTTAACCCCAAATTCTAAGGCGGCACTGACTCCATGGTAAGTGGCATTACTTGCTAGAGCTGGAGGAACTAAATTAGCAACATTTCTTACTACAAAAACATCCCCCGGATCTGCGTTAGTTATAATAGCAGGATCTACTCTCGAATCACTACAAGAAATTACTAGAGTTTTTGGCGCTTGCCCTAAAGCTAATTTTTTATATATCGAATCTGAGGTTGTAAAATATTTTTGATAAAATTTTTTATATCCTGCTTTTAATTTATCTATTCTTGCCATAATTCTTCTTTTTTTCTGGTACTAAATCTAAACCGCTTCCTCCACCCAAAGGATGGCACTTAGCTAATCTCTTTATTATTAATATAATTCCATAAAATATACCATGTTTTTTTAATGCTTCCAAAGCATAATTAGAACAAGTAGGAACAAAACGACAATTAGCACTATATAAAGGAGAAATAAAATAACGATAAAAATTAATCGGCAAAGAACATAGCCTAATTAAAAAATTATTTATAAACTTCTTTTGGATCATAAATTTTGCTATTTTCTGTAAATTCTAATCCTAATTTACCACTTTGATCAATGATAATCTTGCGGTAAAAACAAGATCTATAACCTACATGGCAACATGCTCCACCTACCATCTCTACTTCTAGCAAAATACTATCTTGATCGCAGTCAATTTTAACCTCTACAACCTTTTGAATAAAACCACTTGTTTCACCTTTTCTCCATAATTTATTTCTACTCCTACTAAAATAATGAGCTTCTTTAGTGGCAAGAGTTTTTTGTAAGGCTTCTTCATTCATATATGCAACCATTAAAACTTCCTTGCTCTTAGTATCTATAGTTACCACAGGCAAAATATTTTGCGTTTTAAAATTTAAATTTAACTTTTTGCCTCCTTCTAATTCTGATTTTAACATTTCAAAAACTAAATAATCGTTTCTATCTTAATCATCTCCTAAAAATCTAGCTAAAATTAAATTTTAAGTCTAGCCCCACAAAACTAGTTAAATTGATTCTGCCGCAGAAATAATTTCTACTAATTCTGTAGTAATTTTCGCCTGCCTAGTTCGGTTATATTGCAAGTTAAGACGTTTGATTAAATCAGCACAATTATTTACTGCATTATCCATAGCCGTCATTCTTGATCCTTGCTCAGAAGCATAACCCTCTAAAAAGGCTTGAAATAATTGTATAGATATATTTTTTGGCACTATATCTTGCAATAATTGCTCTTTGTCAGGCTCATAATCATATTCTAGACTATCTACCACATCATCTTCAGCTATTTCTGCTGGTATCAAGCCTAGCTCCTTTGGCTCTTGCGCTATAGCTGACTTAAAAAACGGATAAATAATCTTACATAAATCAATCTCTTCTTGATTAAAAAGAGAGATTATCTCACTGGAAATATCAACTGCATCTTTATATGCTACAGATTTTGCACTAAAACCTAATTGATTCTTTATGATTAATTCAGGACAAATATATTTTAGCTGATCATTAGCTTTTTTACCAATCAACCAAATTTTCACCTCTAAGCCTTGTTGCTCATATTCTCTCTTTTTGGCTAAAGTAAATTTTACTAAATTGGTATTTAACCCTCCACATAATCCACGATCTGAACTATTTAATAGCAATAAGATTTTTTTAGGATTTTCTACTCCATATACTACCGACCGGCCAATATGGTCAGATTTATTATTCGCTTGCTTAGCAATAATTTTTGCTAAATTATCACTATATAATCTAGCATTCTCAGCAGCCTCTCTTGCTCTTCTTAACTTAGAGGCAGCTACCATCTTCATTGCTTTAGTAATTTTTTGAGTTTTTTTAATTGACCCAATACGTAATTTTAGAGTTTTTAAATCTGCCATTATTTATTAAAATTCTCACTAAATTTATTAATATAAACAGTTAAATTCTGTTTTAATTCATCAGAGATCTTTTGCTCTTTTCTTAACTCTGCCAAAAATTCTGGTTTATTGGCTTTTATATCTGTAATTAAAGCCTGCTCAAAATCTATTACCTGATCTACTGCTATCTTATCTAAGAAACCATTAACACCAGCAAAAATAGAAATAACCTGCTCTTCTACCTGATATGGGCTATATTGACTTTGCTTTAACAAAGAAGTAAGTCTAGCACCTCTAGCTAATAATTGCTTAGTACTTTCATCTAAATCAGAGCCAAATTGTGCAAATGCTTCCATCTCACGATATTGCGCTAAATCTAGCTTTATTGAACCTGCAACTTGCTTCATGGCTTTAATTTGTGCAGCAGAACCTACTCTAGATACCGATAAACCTACATTTAATGCAGGCCTAATACCCTTATGAAATAATTCAGATTCCAAGAAAATTTGACCATCTGTAATAGAAATTACATTAGTAGGTATATAAGCAGATACATCTCCAGCTTGCGTTTCTATAACTGGCAAAGCAGTTAAAGAACCGGCTCCTTCCTCATCGGACATTTTTGCAGCACGCTCTAATAAACGCGAATGTAAATAAAACACATCACCCGGATATGCCTCACGCCCAGGAGGACGACGCAGTAATAAAGACATTTGTCTGTAAGCAACAGCTTGCTTACTTAAATCATCATAGGCAATCAAAGCATGCATTTTATTGTCTCTAAAATATTCACCCATTGCACAACCTGTATATGGAGCAAGAAACTGCATTGGTGCGGCATCAGATGCTGAAGCAACTACTATAATTGAGAATTTTAAAGCACCTGTTTCTTCTAAAGTTTTCACAAATCGTGCTACTGAAGAACGCTTTTGTCCAATTGCTACATAAATACAATATAATTTATCTTCCTCAGCACCAGACTCATGAATTGGTATTTGATTAATAAAACTATCTAAAATAATTGCAGTTTTACCAGTTTGTCTATCACCAATAATTAATTCTCTTTGCCCTCTACCTATAGGAATTAAACTATCAATCGCTTTTATGCCAGTTTGCACTGGTTCATGCACTGATTTTCTAGCAATAATACCTGGTGCTTTAAGCTCAACTCGTGAAGATTGTTTAGCCTTAATAGGGCCTTTACCATCAATTGGGTTACCTAGCGCATCTACTACACGCCCCAAAAGCTCTTTACCCACTGGAACTTCAACAATTTTTCCCGTTCTTTTTACCGTTTGTCCCTCTAAAACAGACCTATCATCACCAAAAATAACCACACCCACACTAGAATCTTCTAAGTTTAGAGCCATGCCTCTAACTCCTGACTCAAATTCTACCATTTCACCTGCTTGCACATCGTCTAAGCCATAACATACAGCCACACCGTCATTCACTGAAATAACCTCACCTACTTCGGAAGATTCTACTTTATCAGCATATTCTGCAATTTGTTTTTTTAAGATATCTGATACTTCTGCAACATTAATGTTCATTTTTCACCTAAAGATTATTTTAAAGTTATTAATTTTTGACTTTCTTTTTCAAGAAGCAGCAATCTCTTTGCTAACGAGCAATCTATCATTTTCGAGCCTATTTTCATCATGAAGCCTCCCAAAATTCTTTCATCTATTATATTTTTTATTATAATTTTCTTGTTAAGTTTTTGCGCTATGATTGTGCTAATATTTTCAATATGCTGTTTTTGTAGCAATATCGAACTATAAAGCTCTGCCTCTATCTCATTATTATCTTGCTGTAACCTAGCTTGATAATTAGCAATAATAGCTGGTAATAAATAAAATCTATTATTTTTAACTAATAAAGTTAAAAATCTCTCAGTTAAAGCCGACACTTTAGAATTTTGCAAAATTATTTTTAGTAAAATATTCTTTTTTTTCTCAGGTACATTGTGATTTAAAATTATCGCCTTAATTTTTTTGCTATCATTTATTATAAGAGCCATAAGCTGCAAATCTTGCCATATTTTATCAGATATTTTCTCCTGATTTGCCTGCTCATACAGTGCTTTACTATATTTTTTAGCTAATATTTTATTATTCAGAATTATTTTGGACATAAGTTAAGCAAGATTCCTGTGATTTTATTACTTTAGTTTTTAATAAATTACAAGCAAAACTATAGCTTATTTTCTAAATAAACTATGGTATTATACCAAATCCCATCTATAAGCCTACTTTTATTCTTCAATTTTAACTCCATAAGTTCCAAGCTAAAATTTTAAATTAGCTAGTCCTGCAATTTTAGCTTAAAATTTCTGAAACTAATATTAGTGACTAAAACCAGCTTTATAGATGGGAATTGGTATTACATAAAATTTACTGGATCTACTTCTATTTTTACACTAACTTGTTTTAATTTATCTATAGTTCCTTTGATGGGTTGAAATATTTCTGCTACAGCTAGCTCTTTACTTAATTTTAATAAAATTCTATATCTATATTGTTTTCTTAAAAAAAATATTGGCGCAGCTACTGGTCCTAAAACTCTAACTTCAGGAATTTTTTTTAAATATGTGCTTAATTCTTGAGCTATATTTTCTGCGGCTAATTTATTAGTAGAGTTAATAATCAATGCTACTAATTTGCTGTAAGGTGGTAAATAATATTTTTCTCGCTTTAATAATTCTTCCGCATAAAAATTTTCTAAATCATCAGTTAATAAAGCTTGCAAAAATTTTGCATTTTTATTGTAAGCCTGAATAAG
Organism: Candidatus Actinomarina sp.; assembly: GCA_964216065.1. Taxonomy (GTDB): domain Bacteria; phylum Pseudomonadota; class Alphaproteobacteria; order Rickettsiales; family JABIRX01; genus JABIRX01. Next base: position 4,672 of record CAXPEK010000208.1, on the reverse strand, counting down.
CACTTTGCCCTTGCTCTCTCGTCCAGCTCTACCTGCTATCTGGCTTAATAGCTGGAACATTTTTTCACTTGAGCGTAAATCTGTAACATCACCTATATCGCCATCTATTACCCCAACTAAATTTAAATTTTTAAAATGATGCCCTTTGGAAATAATTTGTGTTCCTATGATTATATCAATCTTACCTTCTTCTATTTGGGTAAATAATTCTTTTATTAAGTTAAGATTCTTGCTTTCATCGCTAGTAATAGTAGCTATTCTAGCCTGCGGATATTCTTGGGCAATTTCTTCTGCAATCCTCTCAATGCCTGGGCCGCAAGAAATAAATTTATCTTCTGCTTTGCAAGCTGGGCAAATAGAAATATTTTTGAGCTTATAATCACAATGGTGACAAATTAATTGTCCTAGTTTTTTATGTTCTACTAACCAACTATCACAACTAACACATTTAAATCTGTAACCACATGCAGTACATATTTTTAGCGGAGCATAACCTTTGCGATTTAAAAACAACATTACCTGCTCATTAATGGCTAGCTTCGAAGCTATTGCGGCTTTTAGCTCTTCTGTAACCCAGTTACCTTGTGCTAAAAATTCTTTTTTTAAATCTATAATTTGAATTTCAGGCAAGCTTCCAGCATAACGCTCAGTTAATTTGATATAATTATATTTACCATTTATGGCATTACGATAAGTTTCAAGTGCTGGCGTAGCTGAAACTAAAATTATAGGAATATGCTCTTTTAGTGCTCTTACAACGGCCATATCTCGACCCTGATATGGCACTTTTTCTTCTTGTTTGTAAGATGTATCATGCTCTTCATCAACAATAATAATTTTTAAGTTTTTAAAGGGCAAAAATAAGGCAGATCTTGCCCCTATAACCACCTTAATTTTTTGCTCATTAAGAGCTTGCCAGATACGTTTTTTTTCTTTTTTACTAGTGCTAGAATGCCAAATATGCGGCTTTATTGCAAAACGCTTGTAAAATTTATCTATAAATTGTTTAGTTAATAAAATTTCAGGCAATAAAATCAAAGCTTGGCTATTAGCTTCTTCTGCTAATTTTTCAGCCATTACTTCTAAATATAACTCTGTTTTACCTGAACCAGTTACACCATGTAAAAAATTTACTGAAAATTGCTTACTCTGTGCTAAATTTTTGAGCTTATTTAAAGCCTTTTCTTGTGCCAGACTATATTTAGGTTGCAAAAATGTTAAATTATCTGGATCTATAATAGGATCTTGCTTACGAGTTTTTGCTTGTATAATTTCTTTATTAGGTAAAATAAGGTTAAAAATCTGATTTAAATGTGCAATATTATAGGCAGCAAAATAAATCATAAAATCTCTATAGTTCTTATTGTAAAGATTCTTATATAGAATATTTTCAATTTTTTTTAACTTACTCCTTGGAAAATCACTATTTTTCAACTCCGCAAAAACTAGACCTATTTTTTTCTGTTTACCAAATGGTGCTTCTACTAAATCACCAATTTCTACATTTGTAGCAAGATAGTAAAAATCTTGATTCACATTAATTGGTAAAATAACTTTGAAAATTTTATCCATTTGTTATATAAAAAACTTAACTCAATATTGTAAGATAGAATATGCCATTATCTAAACTTCATAAAGAAAAAAAAGCAAAAAATTATATGCTGCTTGCTTTATTAATTATTTTTATGACAATGCTAGTCATTATCACTTTTATTCGTTTTGGTCAGTAAAAAATGCACAACAAAAACAAAGGCTTTTCGCTAATTGAATTAGCTATAGTAATTACTGTAATAGCCATACTAACTACTATGGTTATTGCTACTAAAAAAACTATGCATAATGCTAAAGTAATTTCCTTTATAGATCAAATAGAGAAATATAAATTTGCTTATGAAATCTTTGTAGATAAATATGGCTCACCTCCAGGAGATATAGCAGATGCAGATAACTTATTTACTAATGCACATAATATAGGCAATGATGACGGCTTCATAGCTTATGCTTCTTCAACATCAGCTACACCGAGCAAGGGTGCAGCAGAAAGTAATGCAGCTTGGCAACATTTAAAATTAGCTGGCCTAATTTCTGGAAATTTCTCTGGCACTGTTGGTGGCTCAGCAGGCACCGAATATCCTGAATGTGCTTTATTACAAGATTGTTCATTACATTTTTCTAGCGTAAATATTCACCAAAGATTAATTCGCGAGCAGAATTATATAGTTACTGCCTTAAATTCTGGTTCGTCATTAGAGGTAATTCCCGTTAAAGATGCTTATAATCTTGATTTAAAAATTGATGATGGCCTACCTTATAATGGCTGGATTAACGGCATTTCAACCACTTCAAACTGTTCTAAAGATTTAGACTCAACCTGGTCTAGCAATTTAGAAAATGCCGACTATCTGAACAATAACAGTAACTGTATTATGATTTTTGCCTTAGATTTACCAAATTTTACTTGGAAATAGCGTGGATATAGCAAGCAAATTAACTATAGCAAAAAATATTTGTCAAAAACGCAAATTACTTTTAACTAAAGATAGAATAAATATATATGAGCTTATCTGCCAAAATAAAAAGCCAATAAAAGCCTATAGTTTATTAGAAAAATTACAAAAATCTAAACATAATGCCAAGCCTCCCACAATTTACAGGGCTTTAGACTTTTTAGAGCAAAATGGTTTTATTCACAAAATAAATATCAGCAACTCATATTATGCTTGCAATCATGCTGAAGAGCAACATAGCTGCCAATTATTTATCTGTTCTAAATGCTATGAGGTTAAAGAATTTTGTCAAAATGACTTAATCGCCAAATTAGATCAAAAAGCCAAAAGCCAAAAATTTTTAACTCAAAATATCTCCATAGAAATATTAGGAATTTGTATAAAATGTCAGAGCTAATCTTATTTAATCTTGAAGAAATTTCTTATCACAAAGACAAGATGATTATTGTTGATAAAATCAATATGTCGCTTAAAGAAAAAGAGCTAGCTACTATTATAGGGCCAAATGGTGCAGGAAAAACCACAATTTTAAAATTAATTATTGGTTCAATTAAGCCGAGTAAAGGCAAAATTATCAAATCAAGAAAACTCAAAATAGGTTATGTACCCCAAAAGTTAAATTTATCGAGTTTTTTACCCCTTACGGTTAAAGAATTTTTAACTTTAAATAAACTACCTCTTAGTCAAGAAATTATTAATTTAACTCAAATTCAGCATTTATTAGATTATTCCTTTGCTAACTTATCAGGTGGAGAATTACAGAGAGTTTTATTGGCTAGAAGCTTAGGGGTAAAACCCAATTTATTAATTCTTGATGAGCCAGATCAAAATTTAGATTTAATAGGGCAAAATGATTTTTTCCAGCTTATTGAGAAAATACAAAAATTATTTAATGTAGCCATATTAATTGTTTCCCACAACTTAAATATGGTTATGGCAAATAGTGCTAAAATATATTGTGTAAATAAACATATTTGCTGTGAAGGCGAGGCTCATAGTATAAAAAACAACCCAAGATTTAAAGAAATTTTTGGTAATAAATTAGCAATTTATCAACATAAACACAATCATAAACACTCATAAAATGCTTGAAGATTTTATCATTAGAACCATAATTGCAGGCATCTTGCTTAGTATTGTAGCAGGACCAATAGGATCATTAATTATGTGGCAAAAAAAGGCTTATTTTGGTGATTCTTTGGCACATGCTGCTATTTTGGGCATTGCTCTAGCTCTTTTTTTAGATATTAACATAAATTTATCTATTATTTTCATTCTAATCAGCTTTGCGCTCACTTTAATTATTTTAGAAAAAGAAAATTCAATACCAAGTGATACTATTTTAGGTATTTTAGCTCATGCATCACTAGCTCTTGGCATAGTTTTAATTTCTTTTAAGCAAAATCTCTTTTTTGATTTGGAGGGTTTTTTATTTGGTAATATTTTGGCGGTTACCAAGGCAGATATTATATATATGGCTATAACTACTGTGCTTATTTTAGTTTTACTAAAATTATATTGGAGCAAATTAATCTTAATTTCATTAAGCCAAACCTTAGCAGAAGCAGAATTAGGTAAGAATATGCATAGAATTAAATCTGGCTTTGTCTTAATTTTAGCAATTTTTATTGCTTTAAACATAAAAATTGCTGGAATTTTGCTAATTAATTCATTGTTAATTATTTCTGCTGCCACAGCCAGACAATTTGCAAAATCTGCCCTACAGGTTGCTATATCTGGTTCTTTAATTGCTTCATTTGCTGTAGCAACAGGTATCACTGCTTCTTATTTTATTGATTTACCAACTGGTGCTTCTATAGTAGTTACTTTGACAATATTATTTATCTTTGCTCTTTATTATAAAAAAATAAGCAATTTATTAAATAATATTTAAGTTTTACAAAGAGAAGCTAGCTTAAAATTAGCTAGTTCAATTATTTCCTTGAATTAGCTATATAGATTCTAGTTTAATTTTTTAGCTCTAAATTTTTAACCTATAATTAATTTACTTTTAGACAAGCTTTAAAGAGGGGATTTGGTATAATACCAATTCCCATCTTTAAACCTATTTTTATTCTGCAATATTAACTCCATAAATTCCAAGCTAAAATTTTAAATTAGCTAAGGCTAGTCCTGCAATTTTAGCTTAAAATTTCTGAAGCTAA
>CAXPEK010000207.1:0-3379 GCA_964216065.1 Candidatus Actinomarina sp. | reverse complement strand
ATATTTGTATTTAAATTTTGAAGTTGATTTATTGTGTAATTAACTGCACCTGGTCTTAGTTCTTCATCTTCTGTTTCCCAATCACCCATTAATATTGCAGACATAATAGCCATAATCATTACTCTTTGAACAAGCATTGCTGCTTCAGTCATATTAGCATTCATATTCAAAGCATCTTCTTTTGTAAAGTTTTTACCAGTTTTATTTAAATAGTTACCCATAAAATCTTCACTAATAATTTCTTTACCAATCATTCTATTAATAGGCATACCTGCTGCTTTTAGAAGCAATATTCTACTTGCAAATAATGTTTCTTGTAAAAGATTCATATCTGTAGCTACAGGATTATTGATATTTTCTAGCTGACCTTCTTTTTTTACTTTCCTATTAAAATACCATTTTAATGCAGGTGTTGTCATAGTTGCTAAACCAAGACCTCCACCAACAGCAATTCCAATACCTCCTGTAACAGCTCCTGTAGCAATAAAACCTAATATTGCAGAATTTAAAAATAAAGGTGCTGTTGTATAACTTCTATATCTACCCTTAAATTTCTTTTTACCAAGTATAATATTTTCTTGTTCTGCTGCAAATCTACTTGCAACAGCCATAGGCATCCATGATTTAAACATCATTGCTGCTCTACCAATAGCATTATCTTTTGCAAGCATTCCTCTTAACTCACTATAGTTACCGTGAGCAAGATTAATCATAGACTCTGTAGTTAATGTCCAATTTTTATAATCATCTCCTTTAAATAACTCCCAGTTTTCTATATTCTCTTTTGTTCTAAATTGAGATTTTAATTTTCCATCTTTATCTAAAGCATCAAATACATTAGATTCATTTCCATCAATATCTTTTATTTTAGTATCTAATAAAGATCCTACAATAAGAGTACTTTGATTTAAAAACTCTACTCTTTTATTTAACTCATAAGGATTTAAATATGTACTAAGTTTAGTGTATGAACTTTTAACAGAACTTCTTTGAAGCTCATTTGCAGAATCTTGTATTTTCTGCAACTTATTCATAATTGTACTTACTTTTAATGCTTCAGGATCATTTCTTTTTATAAACAAGATTTTCCTAAAACTTTTTTTAGCAATTGTTACAGCTCTTAAATGACTTTTATAAGATACATATCCTAATGCAGATATAATATTGTTAGATATTACTCCTTCCATTCTATTTGTAATAGCACTAGCTATAGAAAATCCTAAAGATTTTAATCTTGTATATGTCATTAGTGCATCAAATATACTAACTACACTTATACTTCTACCTAAATTATTTTTTGTTTGTTCTAAAGTTGCAATATCACTATCAGATAATCCTTTTTCACCTTTTGCTTTTTTAGCTTTATCTTTAGCAAGAATATTATCTATTTTCTTTTTAATTTGCTTTTCTTCAGCTTCAAGAACTTTTGCTATTTTACCATTAGCAATACCAACTAGCATTTTAAAGAATCTTTTTATCTTGCTTTTTTCATCAAGTTTAAGTTCTTCTTGTGCTTCAGTAATAGGATTTCCTTGTTTATCAAGAATTACTCTGTTATACCAAGAATCATATTGTGCATTAGCTTTTTCTCTAAAATCTGTTAAATTTTCTCTAGAAGAATTTTCAGATAAAGTTTTAGCTTTGCTAGCACCTTTAGGAGTTTTTATATTTTCATAAGCCTCTTTTAAAATATCTTGTATAATCTTAGTTTCATTTTTAGCCTGGTATTTGGCAGCTAATGAAGAATAATATTTCATTACTCTTGGTAAATCAAAAGATTTTTGTCTAGCTATTTCATTAGCTGATGCTTTCTTGATTAAAGGTTGTAACAAAACACTATCATTATTAAGCTTATTTTTAATAGCATCAATACTTTCATCAACACCTAATAAATCAGATAATACTTTTATAGCTTCTTTATTTAAAGCTATATCATCATAAGTTATTATTTTCTTTAGATCTTCTTTATATTTTTTAAGGTTTGCTTTTAGTTTTCTTTCTGCTGCAGGAGTTATATTAGGACTTTGAAGATTAGTATTAATAGTATCTATCTTTTTTTGTATAGCAGCTTTAGCTGTTTTGATAGCTTGATTATTAGGTTGTATCTTAGTAAACTTAGTAATTTTAATATCTAAAGCTTGTTCTAAATAAAGAGTAGATACAGTTTCTAACCTGGCAATTTCTCTATAGTTATCTTGAATAAAACTTTCATTAATTTTATTATTATCAATTTTTGAATCTGCTTCTTCTACTAATTTACCTGAAATACTATGTTTAAAAGATTTATTAATTTTTCCTCCAAGCTTTGTAAAAGCATCAAGCTTACTAGAGCTTTCTAACAAAGCTTAAGTAATTGTTTTATCAACACTCATTATAGTATTTAAATCAATCATATCTTGTAAATGTGGTGGAAAATTATTTCTTATTTTTTTTAATACTGATAATATTTCTGAATGAAATTTATATAAAACATCGTTGTTTTCTATAACCTCAAAGTTTTCATCATAAAAACCTGTGTTTTCATTACTGGGTAAAAACTTTAATTTATCATCTTTTCCTAATGTAACTACAGCTTGTTGTTTTCTAGGTACATTAATATTAAACTCCATTGAAGGACTATTCATTTCATGATTAATAGCAATATTATCATAGAAATATTGATTAGCAATAAATGGATTGTTTTGCTTTTCCCATTTTAAAAACTCAACTACAGGTTCTTCTTCAAGAGATTTTCTTTTATTTAAATATCTAAGTAATTTTTTCTTTTGTTCCTGAACCATTTCATTATAAGCCTTATTGCTTAAAACTTCTCTTAATTCAGCTTCATGTTCTGCAGAACCAGTTTTATCAAAAAATTCTTCAAACTCTGCAAATGTAGGATCATTTAAAATTTGAGGAAGTTTTCTTACATCTACTTGAATTGTATTTTTTCTATACCAACTTTGTCTTTTGTCAGCTGCCTCATTATGTTGTTTATTTCTAGTATTAGCATCTAATTGGGTGTTAGCAATTGATGCTTGTACTTCAAAAACATTTTCTATATTTTCCTGCTCTTCATAAAATTTAGTAGAATATCTAGTTATAATATTCCCTGTTTCTAAACCAAACTGATCAGTTTGTTTAAAAATATTATAAGATACTCCAGGTACTCTTAAAAATGTAAGTCCTTGACCTAATTTTCTAAGTTCAGCTTCAACTATAGGTTGCATTTCATCAATCTTCCTATTAGTCTTTTCACTCTCTGCTTGTTTTTGTTCATGAATTAAAATAGCTTCTGATAAAGCAACTTGTGGAATAATGCAATTTTCAGACAATACTCCCATAGAAGCATCCATAACCATTTTATCAAACCAATTTATATCTTCTAGATCGGACGAGC
>CAXPEK010000206.1:0-2042 GCA_964216065.1 Candidatus Actinomarina sp. | reverse complement strand
CCGGTAATACACAAGGCATAAAATTTAAAATAAAACCAGCTAATAAAGCAAATAATAAAATATAAAAATAATTATAGGCTTTTTGTGCAGCTAAAACTTGATTTATAATATCAATATTTTCAGCATAAAATTCATTTTGCTGTAATTTAAAAGCAATATTTTCATTGAATGTTAAGCAAATATTATTGCAAATTGCAAATTTCACTAAAATCTCTCCACTTATCTCCTCACTCAAATTAGTTTGCAGCACTATAGGAAAAATAACCTGATTTATATAACCAATAGATGTATAAGCATCAAATTCTCTAAATTCTAGCGGGGGAGGATAAAAAACCTGATAATTTATTATGTTTTTATTTTTGCCAACCTCTATTTCTGTAGGCATACCTAATGTCTGAACAGAATTATCATATATTTTCCACCACTCTTCTAGCTCAAACTTTAAAGCTAAAATTAGCCTATCTTGCTGATATTGACCTTTTAATAAGGTTATTTTTGCATAATTTTCAATGTTACTATTAGCAGATAAATTTGCACTAGATAAAATTAATAGTAAAATAATTACAAAAAATCGCATATTAGTAAAATTGCCTTAATCTTTCCAAAATATTTTTGAGAATAATACTAAAATAGTAAAAATTTCTAACCGACAAACTAACATAGCTAAAGCTAATATCCATTTAGCAAAATCATTAATCTCACCATAATTGCCAGTTGGACCTATAATATCACCTAAGCCAGGTCCTACATTTGCTAAAGCTGCAGCTGCCCCACTCAGACTAGTAATAAAATCTAACCCCGAAATTGCTAGCAACATTGTAATAACAAAAAAACATAAACAAAATAAAATAAAAAAGCTTAATACCGCTGAACTTACTGTTTCAGAAACTGTATTTTTGTTATATTGAATCCGGTAAATACCATGCGGCTGAATTAATTTAAAAATTTGATATTTAGCAATAATATATAAAATTTGGAATCTAAAAATTTTAATACCACCAGTAGTCGAACCTGTACAGCCACCTACAACTGTTAACATGAAGAATAAAATTAAAACAAACTCACCCCACACATTATAATTAGCAGAGGCAAAGCCGGTAGTAGTCATAATGGCTGTAATATTAAAAACAGCTAATCTAGTCGCACCACTTAAATCAAAACCCTTATGTTCTACCAACCAGTATATAGTAAGCATAATAAAACCAATTAACATACTAAAAAAGAAGAGAACTTGATTGTCTGTAAATAATGCTTTTAAATCACCTCGTAACATTTTTATGTAAATTAAAAATGGTAATGAGCCTAAAATCATAAAAATAATTGCCACAATTTCTATGGTTTGCGAATTATAAAAACTAATTGAACTATCATGTGTTGCAAAGCCACCTGTAGATACAGTAGTCATAGCATGTAACATAGAATCAAATAAATTCATACCCGCAAAAAAATAGCTAAGTACACAAATTACAGTAAAACATAAATATATTTTACTAATTGCTAAAGACATTTGTCTTGCTCTTGGTAAAATTTTATCATTTTTATCAGAAGATTCAGTACGAAATAATTGCATACCACCAATTCTAAGTAAGGGCAATATAGCTATTGCCATAACAATAAGACCAATACCACCTACCCATTGCAACATCGCTCGCCATATTAAGATGCCAGGTGGTGCAAAATCAAGATTACTAAGTACGGTAGCCCCTGTAGTAGTAAGACCAGACATTGCTTCAAAAAAAGCATCAGTAAAACTCATTGCCAATTCAGAGAAATAAAATGGTAGAGCAGCAAAAAACACTAAAGCAAGCCAACTTAAACTAGTTAAAATAAAAGCTTCTCTTACAGTAACATCCTTTATTTTATCTTGCTGACAGGTTAAAATAAAACTTACTCCAATAAATAAAGTAATAAAAAATGCAGTAAAAAAAGCATACCAATCACTATTACTTAGAATAAAATCTGCTATTAGCGGTACTAACATAGCAATACTAATAATACTAAGTAGATAGCCAATAATTAATAATATTACTCTAAATCTAATC
>CAXPEK010000205.1:0-3380 GCA_964216065.1 Candidatus Actinomarina sp. | reverse complement strand
GTTTGAATTGTTTCAATTAAATTTTCAATATCTTTAGTATTTTTAATTTCTGAATTAAGGTCTTTTAAAATCTGATATCCATTATCAGCACTTTTGTAATAACTATTTAATATTTTAGAATACGAAGAATATCTTATTTGATATTCATCATTTAACTGCTGCCAATTAGTAGGAATTTTATTTTCTAGATTTATATTTTCTAACTTAATTTTTTCAATATCTTGGCTTAGTTGATTAACTTTATCTGGATCACTATTTTGAATTATTCGAATATCATCTCCTATAGATTTAATTTTTTTATTATTAAATATAATTTTACTTTGTATTTTTCTTACGTTTAAATGAATTTTATAATAATCTTTTGAATAACTATCTAATTCATCTTTACTTTTTTTAACTTCAGGTATTAATGCTATAGCATCTGCTACTAAAACAAAGTGTTCATTAATACTCTCTTGTAAATCTTTAGGCAAAAAATCTTTATTTATATTTTTAAAATTATTAATACTATTTACAATTTTTAAATGATCATTTTCATAATTTTTAAATTTATAATCTAATATACATTGTTGTAATTTAGGATTTGTTGGAGGCGGCGATACTTCTGATGTTAAATAAGTTCTTAAAGGTAAATAATTTGCTAAAGTTGGTAAGTAGCCAATAATACACAATGCTAAAAGTTGAATTGCAATAAAAGGTCCTGCTCCTTTCCAGATTTGACTTGTAGTTACATTTTTAGGAGCAATTCCTCTTAAATAAAATAAAGAAAATCCGAAAGGCGGTGTTAAAAAAGAAGTTTGCATATTTAATCCAATCATAACTCCTAACCATAATGCGGTTATGTTTGCTGATGGATCTGCTAATAGAATAGGAGTAACAATTGGTACTACCACTATAGCTATCTCTAAATAATCTACAAAAAAACCTAAAATAAAAATAACTAACATAACCACAATGAACTGAGTCCAAAACCCACCAGGTAATTGAGATAAACCTTGGCGAACAAGTTCCTCTCCACCAAAACCCCTAAAAGCTGCTGTAAGCATTGCAGCACCAATTAAAATTATAAATACCATTGTTGTGGTAATGGTAGTTTCAGAACAAACTTCTTTCAGGATATTATCAATTTTAAAAGCTCGATAAAAACTCCAACCAATTGCAAAAACTAAAAAACAAACTGCAATAAATGCTAAAATAATACCAACCAAATCATAGCGATTGCTAATTAATTTAATATTTAGATTAAAATATTTATTTAAAATAAGAATAATTATTACTGAAATAATTGCGATAGATGCAGGTGTATAAGTATATTTATTACTTGGAGCCAATTTGTATCCAGCCATGATTGTTGCTCCAACTGCACCAACTGCTCCTGCTTGATTTACTGTAGCTATTCCAAACAAAATTGAGCCCAATACCAGTACGATTAATAGCAATGGTGGGACTAAAGCAAAAAATACCTTTTGAAAAAAAGCAAAATCTAACAATCCATCTATTTTTAAAGGTGGAGCTGATTTTGGTTTTATAAAAGAATAAAATAAAACATAGATAACATATAAGCCTACTAAAATTAATCCTGGTATTAAAGAACCTAAAAACATTTCTCCAGCACTTGTGCTGGTAACTGAAAGATCGCTTGGCATTGAACCATCATTAATAAAATTTTTATAATCGCTAATTCTTAAACCATTAGCTACATCTGAAGCATTAGATAATTGATCGGCAATGATGATTAAAACAATTGAAGGAGGAATAACTTGACCTAGAGTTCCTGAGGCAGTGATAATTCCAGTAGCTAAAGTAGTTTCATATTTATTTCTCATCATAGCTGGCAGAGAAATAAGTCCCATCGCGATAACTGTGGCTCCTACAATACCAGTTGTAGCAGCTAATAAACCACCAACTAAAATTACCGATACCCCTAAACCTCCAGGTATCCTTCCAAACAATTGACCCATAGTGATTAATAAATCTTCAGCAATTTTTGATCTTTGCAACATCAATCCCATGAATATAAATAATGGAATCGCAATTAATGTATCTCTTTCAACTTCCCAGTAAGTTCCCCTAAAATTTGTAATTGCAGAGGAAATCCATTCAAAAGGACCGTCGTGTATAAAATAAGAATGGGAATTTCCGGTAAATATATAACCAGCAAGACCTGCAATAGTTATTGATATTATTGCAGCTCCTGGCAATGCAAAAGCAACAGGAAATCCTGTGGCTAAAGCCATCATCATTAAGAATATTAAAAAAAATAAAAAAAAGGTTTCCATTTATTTTTTTTTATAAATCTTTTCTACATTATCTAAAATTAAACTCGAAAATTGAATGATCATTGTTAAAGAAAATATTGCTAGAAAACTTGCCATCATATATTTTAGATAAAGTCCTGCCTGGGCTTGTTGGGAAATTTCAAAACTGAGCAGTGGGGCATTAATAATTCCAGTTTTTGATCCCATGCCTGAATACAAAATTAAAAAACAGATCGGTAATCCAAAAAAAATTGCCCCAAAAATATTAGCTAATGCCTTATTTTTTTCTTTAAATTTTACATAAAGAATATCTACGCGAACATGACCATCTTTTAACAATGTGTATGCGCTACCAAATAAAAATAAAGCTGCATACCAATATCGAACTAAATCGCCCATGTACGCTTGTTCATATGAAAATACAAATCTTGAGATAACAATTAAAGCTTCAGCAAATACAACTAACAAAGCTAACCAAATAAAACCAATAGATTTGTTTTTAATTCCATAAATAAATCCAATAATTGTTAAAGGTAAATGGATATATAAAATTCTAGTTTTAGGTTGAAAGAAGATTTGACCTAAAGTATTTGGTAGTGCATCCAAAATAGCTTTTTCACTTACCATAAAAGAAATTAAAAGATCGGCAATTCCAACAAAAAAAACAGTCCAGAAAGCAGATCTAGTTATATACCCTGATAAATTAGATAAATTTTGAGACTCTTCTTTTAAACTTTTAGCATTTCTACTTCTGATATATCTAAAAACTAAAGTTAAAGTAATTAAGTATAAAGAGAATTGAATTACAGACAATATAAATTGTTTAATCTCAAATTGTTTTTCTGATTGAGCAATTAAAATATTAATGAAAGTTCTTGATCCAGGCCAATCAATAAAGTTCGTAAGAATTATATTTATAAAATATACAAATGTTAAAGAAACTACTGAAAAAGAAAAAAATTTTGCTTTAATAGCTAAATTAAATTTACTATTCATGAAGAAAATCCGCGAGGCTTTCGCCTCGCGAATTAATAATAATTATTATAGACCTAATACTTTGTTACGTTTAGTAACATAAGCAGAGTCTGAAAGTTTATTCCATGCTCCAATTTCTGCTCTAGC
>CAXPEK010000204.1:0-2287 GCA_964216065.1 Candidatus Actinomarina sp. | reverse complement strand
AAAAAACTCTAATAGCGAAAAAGATGTTTGCATATCCTTACAACAGAAAAATATTGGCCTCCAACATACTGTGTAACACATTAATTCTGTAAAAGAAGCTAATATTATCCAACTAAAAATACCTATTAACGCTGCTAAAAAGATATATTGAATAAAATAACCAATTAAACTATCTAGCCATTTAGCAAATAGCTGCTGTGTCTGACTAAATAAAGCAAAAATAATAAAAATTGGGGCCAATATAAATAATAACGTCATCATTAAAAATATTGCAAGATAAATTACTAAAATCTGAGCTATAATGTGAATATAATGATAAATAGCCATGTAAAACATCATTACCATTAAAAAACCAAAAAAAGCTGGATAAAAAGTTAATGATAATATTTTTACATTAATATCGCTAGATATAAACATACCTAAAATTATATCTAAATTATCAAATAATAACTTAATATTATTATCTGCTCTATCTATAGAGCTTGTGTTAAAATCGGCTATCTGGGCAATATTCACTGCTAAACTTGTAGCTCCATCTCGAAAAAAACCAATGAGAAATTCTGAGAAAAAATTCCAGCTATTAGGGCTAACTAGAGCTATAATAATGCCAGCCTTCAGAATACGAAATAAAAACTCAGCTTGACTAAACTTAACCAAGCCAAACAAATATGATATAGCAGTCATAATAACATATAAGGTTAAACAAATAGTTAGTAATCTAGCAACCAAGCTATCTGAACCAGTAACTTTATTAAAAAATATTTTTTGAATACCTTCATTACTGCCATCACCCGTAATATATTTTTCTATCGGTACTATAAAATAATCATATAAACTGCTGATAAAAGACTGATCTTTAGCTATAGTTAAACTAAATCTTATATTGCCATCATTATTTTCGAATATCTTTTTGTCGTTTTTACATTCAGGAGAAACACTTTCTTCTGGTTCTTTATATCTAAAAAACATCTCACCTTCTTTATCTTGGTAAGATTCCGGTATAAAAAAATTATTTAAACTATCAAATATAGCTTCATCTGCCTCATAATCACAAATGCGTAATCTTAATTTGTCTAAATATCTATCCTAGGAACAATCTTTAATACCCCAGCTAACCAATAAGGATTCTTCAATATCAAGTAATTTTCTTAAATTATCAATATCGCTTATATCGTAATCTTCAGAATAAGAATCTATATAGCCAATATAACCCTTATAAAAATGGTGTATGCTACCAGTTAAATCTAAATAAGCACCTATATTTACCCGATTTGATGAATTTGTTGCTAACCCTGTATAATCAACTAATTCACTAAGATTAAGCTTTTCTATACCATTAACCCTAATTAATATATTATCAACCGATCTATTTATAATTATTAGTGTAGTTCCTGATATGCTCCCTAAGTCAGCAAGATTAGTTAGTGCTTTAGAAAAAAACTTTAAATTACCCTCTTCTATATATAATCTGTCATTTACAGTGTAGTCAGCGTGATCAACCGAAGCAAATATTGTTCCATTACCTTGATATGACTCATCATTTAAATCACTTGGGTCAATCATCATAAAAATTAAATGATCACCTGCTAATAAATTAGCATAACTTTTAGGATCTGTCATAAGGTTTCCTTGGTCACTATAATTATCATAATTATAATAATCATCTGTTCCGTCAAAAAATATTCCCCCACTAAAACCAAATATATTTACTGCGTTCTCGCTACCATCATTATAATGTACTACAGGTGCATCGTCTTCATTTCCCGGATACTCTGGACCTCTAGTTGAATCAATATTATCCTGCCAAATTTTTACATTGCCACCACTACTATAAATTGAATGATTGATTAAAAGCTCTGAGAATTCGTTAAGTTCTATAGTAGGACTTGTTTTCCTTCCACAAAATGATACAGAGCCACTAATTTTAGCTTCGTAATTGGAGTTTTTATTAAATTTTTCATTAATTTTATACCAGAAATTATATGGATCTGTTTCGGTATTGATAGAATCCATATCAGCATCGCAGTTTTCTTTTGGCCTTATAAATACTCCATCTCTTACATATAGTGTACCAAAAGGATTCGCATAAACATCTACATTTTTAATCGTCAAAGAACCAAATTCAGAACCAGAAACACAAGGAAAATCACATGAAACCAAAATCAAGAACAAACATAAAAAACCTATTCTTTTATTTAGTTTTTTTAAACTATGTAATATAATATTTCTGGTCAAGTTTTTAGTTTTTAATTAATTTATTATTATCTTATTTTTTTGGATTTTCATT
>CAXPEK010000203.1:0-3757 GCA_964216065.1 Candidatus Actinomarina sp. | reverse complement strand
ACCATTTTTAATATTTTCAGCAATAAGCTGGAAAAACCTGTCTGTTATTGACTCTATATAGGTAATATCTAAGTGAGGATATTTTTTCGCAAGATATTCAAGTATTTTTTTCTTTTCCATATTAAATCGCTAATAATTTTAAACCTGATTCTATATTAGGAATAAAAAAACCTTTAAGCAATGATTTAATTCTATAATTTTTTTCTTCTAAACTAAATTCTTTCACTTTGTCTATTTTTATATTTTGCCCTTTTAGCCATAATTTAGCTGACTCCATATCACCTAATTCATCAATTAAATTCATTGCCAAAGCTGATTTACCAATAAAAATTTTACCCAATTTAACTTCCTTCTTAACTTCCTCAGCTAAATTAATTCTTCTCTCTAAAACTATATTATAAAAGATTTCGCTTGATTCATTAATTAAGTTTTGTAAATAATCTTGCTGTTCTATTTTGATTTTTTCTGCAAAATTAGGAACTGCCTTAAAATCACTAGATTTGATAATCACAGGCTTAATGCCTAATTTATCAGCTAAATTGGTTATTTCAGCACTTTGTAACAATACTCCAACTGAACCTGTGATTGTACCCTGACTAGCTACTATGTAATCTGCTCCTAAAGCTGTAAGATAAGCTGCACTTGTGGCAATATTTCCTAAAACTGCTATTACTGGTTTTTGCTTAGCAATTTTTCTTAAATTATTGTACAATCTTTCTCCTCCAACAAAAGATCCTCCAGGGCTATCTATACTAATAATAACAGCTTTGATATTTTTATTAGTTGCTAATTCAAGTAATTTCTTATTTCGATATGAATCATCATCAATAAAACCATTTATTTTTACTTCAGCAATAAATTCTTTTACAGTAGTTTTAGTGATATCTTGATAAAGAAAGTTAAAAGTGATAACTACCAACAAACAGATTGATATTACACGCCATAAGGTAATTTTTTTAAGTAAAAATTTCCTATCAATTATGCGTAATATTTCATCTTGTTTCATCACTATTTAGTTATCTTCATTTTTACTTTTATCAATAGCAGTCGCGTCTAAAGCACTACCTAAAATATCACCCAAGCTAGCACCACTAGTAGTGGAGCCATATTCTTTAATGGCATCTTTTTCTTCTTGAATCTCTAGGGCCCTAATTGACAGGCTGATCTTACGGCTATCCTTATCTAATTTAATAACTTTTGCATCTACTCTTTCGCCAACTGCAAAACGATCAGTTCTTTGGTCTGACTTATCTTTTGCTAAATCTATTTTTTTAATAAAGACATTAAAACCTTCAACTGTACTAACCTCTATTCCATCATTTTTTATTGCAGATACTGTACAAGTAATACGACTATTTTTTTCTATATCTTTTATTATTGAACTGAAAGGATCATTTTCTAATTGCTTAATACCTAGACTTAACCTCTCTTTTTCAGTATTTAACTCTAAAATCTTAACCTCAACTTCTTGCCCCTCTTTATATTTATCTGCTTCCTTTTTAACATCACCAGACCAGGCTAAATCAGAAAAATGAACCAAACCATCTATATCAGTAGATATATTTAAATAGAAGCCATATTCAGTAAAACTCACTATCTTACCCTTAACCACATCTCCAACTTTATGAGTAGCGGAAAATGGTTCCCAAGGACTAGTAACACATCTTTTTATGCTTAATGAAATACGATGTTTATCTCGGTCGATCTCTAATATTACTACTTCCACCTCCTGACCTAAAGAAACATCTTTTATAGGGTTTAAGTTGCTTTTTGACCAAGTCATTTCTGACAAATGAACTAAACCTTCAATACCTTTTTGTAATTCTACAAATACACCATAATCTGTTATATTAGTGATTTTCCCAGGTATTTTCTTACCCTCATCCAAGCTTCTAGAAATATCAGCCCATGGGTCATGCTCTAATTGTTTTAAACCTAATGAAACTTGTCTTTTTTCTGGATCATATTTAATAACTTTAACTTTTATTTTTTGACCTAGTGACAACACTTCTGAAGGATGGGTAATTCTAGACCAAGAAATATCAGCAATATGTATTAAACCGTCAATAGTGCCTAAATCTATAAATGCACCGTAATTCGTAATATTTTTGACTATTCCTTCTAATGTTTGCCCTTCTTCAATACCAGATAATATTTTATCCACAGCTTTTTTGTGACTTTCTTCTAGTATAGCTCTTCTTGAAACTACCACATTACCTCTTAACTCATCCATCTTCAGAACCTTAAATTGCTCTTGATGATTAGTAAGTATAGTAATATCTTTTATAGGGCGCACATCTACTTGACTACCTGGTAAAAATGCAGTCAGATGTCCTAAAGCAACTGTAAAACCACCTTTTACTCTACCATTAATTTCACCTTCAACTACCTCGTCATTTTCATATTTAGCCTTAATTTCTTGCCAAGTTTTTTCTTGTAAAACTCTTGACCTACTTAATTTTAAACTTCCATCTCCACTCTCATAAGATTCAAGAAAAGCTTCTAAACTATCTCCTATTTTGATGTTTTTAGCATCTGCATCATTTTCTAATTCTTTTATGTCAATAAATCCTTCCGACTTTAAGCCAACATCTACAATAATATGAGTTGAAGTTATTTCTTGTACTATACCCTCTACTATAGAGGTCTCTGCTGCTTTATTATAAAAATATTCTTTTAATAATTCAGGAAAATTATTATACATATTGCTTTGAGCGGGTTTTGTTGCATCTACCATTTTGATAAATTAAAAATTAAGTTAAGTTAGTAAAAAGAAAAAAATATATTAATTACTGTTATTGTCAATTATCTTAATTACTCTCTGAATAATAGATAACAATTTATCCTTGCTATTATCAATTATAATTGCCCCTTCAGGAACAATCAAAGGCGCTATCTTACGACTTTTATCCTGCTCATCACGCTTTTGTATTTTCTTAATCAAATCTTGAAGTGAAATGTTATTTTTAACATAATAAGCTTGATTCTGCAAATATCTTCTTTCTGCTCTTACTTTTATTTGAGCATCTATGTAAAACTTAAATTTAGCCATAGGTGCAATCACACTACCGGTATCTCTACCATCTAATACACAGGATTTGTTTATCTTGAGGAATTCAAGTTGAAAATCAAATAAAACCTTCCGCACCTCAAGATCCTGAGCAATTTGTGATGCAAAAACACCTATATTCTCATTATCTAATTGTTTATTAGCTAATAAATCTGTTGATATTTGCTGAGTATAATCCTTTAATTTAAACTTGTAATCGCTATCCGAATTATTTGCGATAATTAAAAAAGCCATAGCACGATACAACTTACCAGTATCTAAATATTTTATTTGATAATAATCAGCTACTGCCTTAGCAATAGATCCCTTACCTGAAGCAGCAGTACCATCAAAAGTTATTATATCTTGCATCTTAATCTAACTTAACACCTAACTGCTTTAACTTACTGAAAAATTCTGGAAAACTAGTATTAATCATTTTAACGTCATCAACCTCAATCGCTGAATCAGAAACAAGGCCTAATATTAAAAAAGACATGGCAATACGATGATCATTATATGTTTTAATAATTTCATCTGCATAAATTTTATCACTATATTTAACTTCTAGCCAATCATCACCACAATTAGCCTCCACCCCACATTTAATCAGATTCTTATATATAGCATTTAAACGATCACTTTCTTTTACTCTTAACTCTTCCAGTCCTTCCATTCTAGTTACACCTTCTGCGCGTACAGCCAAGA
>CAXPEK010000202.1:0-3719 GCA_964216065.1 Candidatus Actinomarina sp. | reverse complement strand
TTTTTAAGCTCTGTATAGCTTTTTTCTGGATATAGCTCATTAAGTAAATTAATGATTTTTTTAGTTTGAAAAAAATATTTAGTTATTTTTACTTTAATCATAATAATTTCATTAAATGAAAACCCTTTATCTTAAAATCATGCTTAATATAAAGTTTTAATGCTTTATGATTATCAGTATAGATATCTAAAATATAAAATTTTACTTTTTCTTCACGGGCAATATTTTCAACATAATTTAATAAATCTACAGCAATTTTTTTTCCCCTATATTTTGGGTTTACAATTAAACTATCAATCTGTAAAAATTTACCACTATTTAATCTGATTCCTAGCCAATAGGCGCATATTGCTATAGGCTCTTCCTTAGCTTTTGCTATTACAAACTTAATTTTATTATTAAACATCCAGCTTAAATTCTGTTTTAATTCTTGCAGCGTAATATCATGATATAATTCTTGATACAAAGAGCAGTTTTGGTAAAGCTGCTTTAAGCTTGTGATATTTTTAATTTGTATGCTATTCATTTTGACTATTGAATTGCTTTGCTATATATTGTTCCAGTAAAATTATAGATTTGCAAGTGGAAAATAAAATCAAAAAAATAATATTAGCATATTCTGGTGGTTTAGATACGTCAATTATTGTTAAATGGCTGCAAGAAACTTATGAAGCAGAGGTAGTTACTTTTACAGCAGATATAGGGCAAGGTGAAGAAATAGAGCCAGCTAGAAAGAAAGCTGAGGCTATGGGAGTTAAAGAAATTTTTATAGAAGATTTAAAAGAAGAATTTGTACGAGATTATGTATTTCCAATGTTTAGGGCAAATACTATATATGAGGGTACTTATTTACTAGGTACTGCGATTGCCAGACCTCTGATTGCCAAGCGTTTAGTAGAGATTGCTAAAATTACTGGTGCAGATGCAGTAGCGCATGGTGCCACTGGCAAAGGTAATGATCAAGTAAGGTTTGAACTGGGCTGCTATGCCTTAAAGCCAGATATTAAAATTATTGCACCCTGGCGTATTTGGTCTTTAAATTCTAGAAAAAAATTAATTGAATATGCCAAAAATCACCATATAGAAATAGCAGCAGGTAAAGAAAATGAAGCACCATATTCAATGGATGCTAATTTATTGCACATATCTTATGAAGGTAATGCCTTAGAAAATCCATGGATTGAATATAATCAAGATATTTTGCAAAGAACAAACTCATATCAGCAATTGCCAGAGCAAGCTGATGAGATTGAAATTGAGTTTAAAAATGGTGATCCTGTTGCCGTAAATGGACAAAAATTAACCCCTGCTAATTTACTTGCTCAGCTAAATCAATATGGAGGTAAGCATGGCATAGGAGTAATAGATATAGTAGAAAATCGTTTTGTAGGTATTAAGTCTAGAGGTATATATGAAACACCAGGTGGTACTATTTTATTAGCTGCACATAGGGCAATAGAATCTATAACTTTAGATAGAGAGGCTCTACATTTGAAAGATGAATTAATGCCACGCTATGCAAAAATAATTTATAATGGTTTTTGGTTCTCGCCTGAAAGATTAATGTTACAAGCAGCAATAGATAAATCACAAGAAAATGTTAATGGCTTGGTGCGGGTAAAATTATTTAAGGGGCAAGTTTACATTACAGGCCGTAAGTCTGACAATTCACTTTATCAAGCAGATTTGGCTTCTTTTGATGTTGATGGTGGTTATAGCCAAAAAGATGCGGAAGGATTTATAAAATTAAATGCGTTAAGATTACGCCAAAACCAACAAGATTTTTAATAATAATATGTTTATACAGACAGAAGAAACACCTAATCCCTCAACCTTAAAATTTACACCAGGCGTTCCGGTTATGGGTTCTGGAACTGCTGCATTTGCCAAAATTGAAGATTGCACTAATTCACCATTAGCAAAAAAATTATTTGCTTCTGGTAAGGTTAGAGGTGTGTTTTTGGGTTCTGATTTTATCACGGTCACCAAAACAGATGACATTACATGGGAAATTTTAAAAACAGAAATATTAGCTATTATTATGGACCACTATATTTCGGGTGGCGAAGTTTATATTAAAGAGTCTAGTGCTAAAACAGAATGTGCGGTGGTTGATGAGAGTGAAATAGTAATAAAAATTAAGGAGTTGCTCGAAGAAAGAGTTAGACCAGCAGTTGCTATGGATGGAGGTGATATTATTTTTCACAAATATGTAGAAGGGGTAGTTTATTTAGAGATGCATGGTTCATGTTCTGGTTGTCCTAGCTCTGATGTTACGTTGAAAAATGGGGTAGAAAATATGCTAAAACACTTTATTCCTGAGATAGTTCGCGTAGAAGCAATTGAAAATTAATCATACAAAAGATAAAAAAAATTGACTATCATTTTTAATGACTTAAGCTTCCTTGTAATTTTTAAGGTGTATTTATGTTAAAATTATGGCAGCAAATTTTTCTTGGCATGATATTAGGTGCTTTAGCTGGATTCTCTTTTGGTGAAAATACCTCTTATTTAAAACCTCTGGGTGATATTTTTATCAATATGATAAAAATGATTGTTGTACCTTTAATATTTTTTTCTATTTCATCAGCTATTACTTCAATGGAGCAGTCGAATAGCTTGGGTAGAATTGGTGGAAAAAGTATTTTAATATATTTGGTTTCAACGGCTATAGCAATAGCCATAGGTTTATTTTTAGCTAATATTTTTGATCCATCGGCGGGAGTGCAGCATCATGATATGTTTGGCGCGGCAACTCAGATTGAAGCTCATACTGTTTCTTTTGCTGATACTATAGTATCTATGGTACCAACTAATCCGGTTAAAGCTATGGCTGATGGTAATGTGCTGCAAATTATAGTATTTGCTTTATTTTTGGGTACTGCTGTTAATATAGCGGGTAAAAAAGTGCAGAAAGTTGCAGATAGCCTAAGTGAGATAGCTGAGGTGATTTATTCTTTAACTGGTATTATCATGAAATTTGCTCCTATTGGAGTTTTTGCATTGATTGGCTGGGTAGTAGGAACTCAAGATCCTGAAATTTTAAAATCTCTGGTGAAAGTGGTTATTGTAGTTATTGCTGCTTGTATTTTACATGCTGTAATTGTTTATTCGCTTTTTATTGGTGCGCTGGCCCGTTTAAATCCCATTAAGTTTTTTAAGAAGATTATAGATGCACAGATTTTAGCTTTTTCTACTTCAAGTAGCTCAGCAACTTTGCCAATTACTATGCAGGTTGCAGAAGATAAGCTTGGGGTTTCTAAGGGTACCGCGAATTTTGTTTTACCTTTAGGCTCAACGGTTAATATGGATGGTACTGCAATATATTTGGGTATTTCTACAGTTTTTGTGGCTGGTTTAGTAGGTGTTGATTTAACTATGGCAGATTATGCTACGGTAATATTTACAGCAACTCTTGCTTCAATAGGAGCGGCTGGCATACCGGGTGTTGCCCTAGTAATGATGTCTATGGTATTTGCCTCAGTTGGCTTGCCTATTGAGGCTATTGCAATAATTGCTGGGGTAGATCGAGTTCTTGATATGGTTAGAACTACAGTTAATGTTACTGGAGATTTAGCGGTAGCTGTGGTAATTGATCGTTCAGAAGGAAATTTTAATGAGAAAATTTTTAATCAAGATGATAGTGATTTAAAATTGAAATCATTACCAAAATAGTGCCACTATCTTGTGGATAAAGTTTGGTAAAATTTTGAGATTAA
>CAXPEK010000201.1:0-6792 GCA_964216065.1 Candidatus Actinomarina sp. | reverse complement strand
TTATAGAGCAATTAGCAATAAAAGCCAAATATCATGATTATATAGCTATACAAGATAAAGATATTGAGTTATTCAAGCGCGATGAAAATATAAAAATACAAGATAATTTTGATTATAACCAGATTTTAAGTCTTTCTAGTGAGGTTAAAGAGAAATTAAGCGAGATAATGCCCGAAAATATAGGGCAAGCATCGCGCATTTCTGGAGTTACTCCTGCTGCAATTTTGGCTATTTTAGTAGAATTAAAGAAATTGGCTAAAGCTAAAAATAAAGTTGGTTAAATTTAGGCTGCTATTTAAATATAGTTGATTTTGTGTTGTCAATTTTAACATAGAGGCTTTATTAACTAGTAAATCTAGGCACTTGAGTAGGGTTAGATTATAATTTGCAATTTAAATAGAAAAGCTTACAGAAATAAATAGGGGTTGTGATTTAGTTATTAGTTTTTATTTCAATGATACCATCGCTTAATTCTAGATTAAAAGGAAATTCTATTGCAGCTTTTGAGCTTATAACTTTGCCAGTTTTACTTCTAGCCACACTAAACCCCCGGTTTAGTGTATTTTTATAGCTGTAAGATTCTAATAATTTACCTACATAATTATATTTGCGCTCCTTAGCTTTTAAAATATTATTTAGGGCTGAAAACATATTTTTATTAATATTAATTAAGTTCTGCTCCTGATATTTTAACTGCATAATAATCAAGTCTATATTTATTTTTAACTTAGTTAGTTTTTGCTGCATAATATCAACTTTATTTTTAAGCTGTTGTTCTAATTTTGTTGTAAGAATTTCTAGTTGATTTGCTTTTAGTTTTAGGCGATCTTTTGGATGAGTTATGTTGAGATATTTGATATTTTGTTGCAAAGAGCTTAACAAATTAGTAATGTTTTTTATTATTCTTGATTCGGTGATATCTAAATATTGACTAAGCTCATTTTTATCTGGTGTTGCTAATTCAGCAGCGGCTGTTGGGGTTGGGGCTCTAAGATCAGCTGCTAAATCAGCCAAGCTAGTATCTGTTTCATGGCCAATAGCTGAGATCAAAGGAATTTTTGAGGCAAAAATAGCTCTAACTACTATTTCTTCGTTAAAACACCATAAATCTTCTATGCTTCCTCCTCCTCTAGCTAGAATAATAACGTCTGGTTTTTCGCTTAATTCATTTAAATATTGAATAGCATTAGCTATGGATATCTCTGCGCCTTTACCCTGTACTTTACTTGGGTATAAAATTATTTCAAGGGGAAAGCGGGCTTCTATTCTATGACAAATATCATGAAATACAGCACCAGTTTCTGAAGTTATAACAGCTATTTTTTTAGGGATTTTTACTAAAGGTTTTTTATGCTCAGTTGAGAATAAGCCTTCTTGTGCTAATAATTTTTTTCTTTTTTCAAATAATTCCATTAACGCTCCTTGACCAGCTAGCTCAAGATTAGTAACTAATATTTGATAATTAGATCGAGCTGAGTAACTAGTTAATTTTCCAGTAAGCACCACTTCTATGCCATCTTCAGGATTAAGCTTAAGAGTTTTGGCATAATTTTTGAAACATACCGCATTAATTAAAGAATATTCGTCTTTTAAATTGAAATAAATATGCCCAGAGCTATGTATTTTTAAACCAGATATTTCGCCTTTTATTTGAATATAGGTAAAATTATCTTCAAGCATATTCTTAATAATAGCAGATAATTCACTAACAGAGTAAATAGTAGTATTAGCGGGTTTAAAAGAGTTTAAATTCATTTTTCAGCAGGATTTTTTGATTTTCCGAGGCTCTAATGATTTTAGGCTTATAAGTAGTAAAATCAATAATAAATGATGGCTCAGTAGAGGTTTTGGGTTTACTTCCAGAGTAAGTATATATGTAAGGGGCAAAATTTCTTTTAATCTGATCATAATTAATCTTTTTACCACTAATATTTGCACTAGTAGCTGCAAGTGGTAAATTTAATTTTACAATTAATTCAATTAAAAAGTTAGCTTTAGGTATTCTAAGAGCAATATTTTGGGTTTTTAGATTAATATGCCGAGCAAGATTAGTTTGTAGTTTTTGTTTAGCTATTATGGTTATAGCTATTTTCTCAGAGCTAATTAGGGCTCTAGCTAGCTGATTTAGTTCAACAAGTTTTTCCGCCATAGTTAAATCTTTTACTAAAACTGCAAGAGGTTTGTGATATTTTCGCTGTTTAAGTCTATAAATTTTTTGCACTGCTTGGCTAGAAGTAGCTAAGCCTAATAAACCCCATACTGTATCAGTTGGTAAACAAATAACTTCTTCTTTTTTTAAATAATTATATATATGATTAAGTTCAATATTATTCATTTATTTAGGATGTTCAAATTTTTACAAGCACAAGAAATAAAAAATGCTAATTATGTAGGTCCAACTCGACGCTTTTTAGCATATACGATAGATATTTTTATTCTAGCTGCAATAAGATATATTTTTGCTTATATATTGCTTTATTTATGGTATGCAAAAAGCTTTTTTTTATTTGCCAATCAATATAGGCAAATTAATCAGAATTCTGTTAATTATGATATAAAAGAATTTTATAAATATTTTATAAGCCAAGATATTTTCTTTGAAACAATATTATTTGCATTTTTAATTTTTATTATAGGCTCTCTTTATTGGATTTTATGCCCTTTAACTAGGTTGGAGGCTACGCCGGGTAAAGCTATATGTAAAATTAAAATAGTAAAAGAAGATAATAAGCTACTAAATTTAAAAGATCTAATTTATAGATATTTTGTGGCTTTAACACCATGGCTTTTTCACTCAACTATGTTTTTAGCTTTATATGCTAAAAATAAAGCCTTAATTGTAAGCTGTATGGTTATAGTGGTATTATGGTATGAGCCTAAAGTTATAAAAAGGTCTTACCGCGCTATACATGATTTTATTTGCAAAACTAAGGTAGTTAATAAGTGAGTTTTTGGAACTAGCTTGCTCAGCAAAAATTTATTGTATAGTAGTGCAAGCGATAAAAGCGTCGCAAGCTTTATCAATAAAGCTGTTTTTTTGCAACTTCTAGTGCCTAAATAGCAAATGAGAATCTAGCTATTAGGGCAAGCCAATTAGCTATTATGCTAATGTAAAATTTCTGCATTAAAACAAATTAACTTAAAATCAGCTATTTGCTTTGCAGGCAAGACAGCGAATATGGCCAGCAAGATCTTTAAATTCTTCGATGATAGTAAAATTTTCTTGGTACAAAATTTCTTTTACTACTACTGCTTGTTGATAGCCAATTTCTAAAACAACCACACCATTTTCTGTTAAATGATTTTTACTGTTTCTGCTAATTATTCTGTAATAATCAAGCCCATCTGCTCCGCCATCCAAGGCTAAATTCGGATCAAAATACTTTACTTCAGGTGCTAAAATATCCAGTTCCGCTGTTTTTATATAAGGAGGATTAGAAATTATTAAGTCATATCTTTGCTGCAAACCATCAAACATATTAGCTAATTCTAAGGATAATCTTTCCTCTACTTGATGAATGAGGCTATTTCTTTTAGCAATTATTAGCGCTTCTTTGGAGATGTCTCTAGATGTTCCACGTGAAACATTAAAAATTTTTAGTAAAGTTATAATGATACAGCCAGTTCCAGTGCCTAGCTCTAGAAAATTATATATTTTATTAGGGTTAAGCAGTTTTTGGCAGGCATCTATTAAAGTTTCAGTGTCAGCTCTAGGGTCAAGGGTGTCAGTGGTAGTTATAAAATCTAGGCTGTAAAATTCTTTTGAGCCAATAATTTTGCTAATAGGTTTAAATTTTAGCCTTTCTGCCAGCAAATCTAAAAAAATTTGATAATTTTTTGCGTTAATTTCGAGGTCTGGCTTACAATATAACTCAGTTTTAGTTAAGTTGGTGGCTTTTAATAATAGAATCTCAGCATCTAATTGATAAGTTTCAATCGCATGTTCTTTAAGTAGCTTTTGTCCATATTGTAATGCTTTTTGTAGATTCATTAGCTTTATAAATAAATTAGATGGCTTTATACTAACTTATTGGTAATAATCAACTTTGAGTCAATAAAATTATATTATGTTAAACTCTAGATTATATCAGAAAATATCAATTATAGGTGGGGGGTTAATGGGTACATCTCTTGCTTTTGCCCTACAAGAACAGCAAATTGCGCAGCAAATATTAATTTTGCTAAAAAGCAAAGAACAAATAGCAAAAATTACAGCTTTAGATATTAAGGCAACTATTAACTATAAAGATCTAATAGATTCAGAGTTAATATTTTTAGCTATACCATTAGCTAGCTATGCTGATATTTTTAACGAATTAGCTAAGTTGAATTTGCCTAAAAATATTATTATTTCTGATTTAGGTTCGGTAAAGACTGATATAATTAACTTAGCGCAGGCTAAAATAGCTGCCAATATTTTTGTGCCAGCTCATCCTATAGCTGGTTCTGAAAAATCTGGTACAGGAACCTTAGTAAAGAATTTATATCAAGGGAAAAAAATTATTATTACTCAATTACAGGATCAAAATAGTGAAACAGTAGCTAATATTTGGTTAAGAATAGGGGCTAAAATAGAATATATGCCGCCAAGCCTACATGATGAAATATATGCTTATGTTTCACATTTGGTACAAAAAATAGCTTTTCACTTAAATTATCTTTTACACCATAGTAGAAAAGACATAACCTCTTTAAGAGAAATTTATCAAAGCCCAGATTTTAATAAATTTACACGGCTTTATTTTTCTCATCACAAAATGTGGCAAGATATTTTTGCCTTTAACAAAACACATCTAGCAGCAGCATTATGTAAAATAGCAACCTCGTTACAGGAATTAATAGTTAAATTAGATGAGCTTATAAGCAGACAAGAAGCAGAAGTAAGTAATTTAAATATTAAGAATTTAGATTTGCTTTTAGCTAGCTTATTAGCGGGTTTGGTACAAAATGTGGTAAAAGAAAATGTTAATAATTATCAGAAATATATTGGCAGTGGTTTTGCTGATTTTGTTAAAATAGCAGAAAGTCAGAAAGTTGAGCTTACTGATCTAACTAAAGGAGAACTAGGTTATTTAAGAGATAGATTAGCTAATTTGCTCAATTACCTGCATTAATTTCAGCTATAAAATTAATTAATTCTTTATTTAAGGTTTCTAAAGGGAATTCTAAATGACCGGCGCCGCTTATTTCTGTTTTTCTTTTGAGAATATTCTGAGGTAGATTATCATATATTTTTCTACTATGGTTAATAGGAGTAACATTATCTTTAGTGCCGTGTATTAAATAAACTGGGCTGGTTATTTGGCTGAGAAATTTGTAAGATTCATATTTATCTAGCATTAAAATTTCAATAGGAAGAAACCAATAGCTTCGTTTAGCTAGATTGCTAGCTGACCAAAAAGGTGCTTCTAAAAAAATGGCTTTGACTGAATATTTACTAGCTAATTTTATAACCATAGCACTGCCTAGAGATTCGCCATATAAAATTATATTTTCTAACTTATAGCCAAGTTTAACTAAATATTTAAGGGTAAATTCAGCATCTTGATGGAATGCCCATTCAGATGGTTTGCCTTCACTACCAGGATATCCCCTGTAAGAAATAGCTGCAATATCATAGCCAGTATTACGGTGTAAATATGCTAATTTATTGGCTCGATCACCAAGATTACCGGCATTACCATGAAAATATAAGATAATATATTTATTTTTTGTGTTACTATGCCATAAAGTTAATTTATTTTGATCGAAAGAATTGAGCTTAATGCTCTTAGCTTCATTAAAGCCATATTTTTTTGGTTCTGCTAGCCGGCCATGTGGAAGATATTCTAATTTTCTTTGAATTAAAAAAATAAAAAGGCAAAGAGCTAAATATATTAATATTACAATAATAATTTTTTGCATAAATTATGTTTTCTGCCGTTTTATTTTCTCAACAAATTTAAAGCCAGTTCTCTTTTCTAAAGCATAGTTAAATTCGGCACCAAAAATTAAGATCATAGCAATAATATAGAAAAATAATAATGCTATGATAAAGCTAGCAAGTGAACCATAAATTAAATTTACTTGATCGAAATGTTGCAGGTAAAAAGAAAATATACTACCAATCATGGACCACAATAAAGTAACTATACTAGCTCCAGGAAAAACATTTATAAGATTTTGTTTAACATTAGGTATGACATAATAGATAAATGAAATGGCTGAAAAAATAATGATAATACTGAAAATCAAGCGTAATTTAAGCGCTTTATCTAGAAGTTCATATAAGTAGCCAAGTTGGTTAAAAGCAAAAAAATTTTTAAAAATAATAGGGGTTATTACAATTATAAACATTGCACTTATAATTAAGAAAGTTATAAGAACAAATTGTAAAATGCTGGTTAATCTTCGCCAGATATAAGTAGGTGGGGTAGAAACCCGATAAGCACGGTTAAATATAGTTCTAAGCCCTTCTACTGTGCTAGATGAAGTCCAAATAGCTCCTAATATAGCTATAGTTAGTAACCTTTGCGGTGGACCAGAAATAATTTCGTCAATGCGAGGTTTTAAAGCAGAAGTCACCTCTATGGGAATATTGCTATAGAGAATCTTAACAAATTCAACTCCTAATTTAGTTTCACCAAAAATACCAAGTAAAGAAATCAAAAATACCAAAAATGGAAAAATAGATAAAATCGCTAAAAAAGATAAGTAGCCCGCATGTTCCACGCCATCATGTTTTATGGTATCTAAGCACCCCTTTTTAAAGCAGACAAATAAAATATATACTAATTTTTTAGTTTTTTTCAT
>CAXPEK010000200.1:0-4313 GCA_964216065.1 Candidatus Actinomarina sp. | reverse complement strand
CTGCGATGTCTTTGGTAAGTTTAGCTTTGCTCATTTGTCAAACCCTGTTAAATAAATTAATATATTTAATTACTAATGGTATTAATGTATAAATCAAGTATATACTTGAATTTTTTTTAAATTTTTTATTAATATTAATTATAAAGTTAATTAGTTTTAAATTCTTCAAGCACAGCGTGATTTAATTTTACTATTTGATTTGTGTCTATAGTGATTAATTTTCCCTGCCAACTTATTTCTAAAATAAACATTACTGGATAATCTCCTTGATTTAGGTTGATTTTTTCTTTTAAAGCTTGAAATTCAGCAATATTATTTAATCTAATCTTTAAAGTCTGAAATTTATCTTTAAGAAAATCAGCTATTGGTATGATTTTATTAGCAATAATTCTACTACCATTATCATCATTTTTCATAGTAGCAGCAATGACAATGTTATTACCATTAAAAATAATGTCGCGACAATTAGAAATTAGTTCTTCATCAAAAATCGAAATATCTATAATACCGCATTGGTCTGATAAATTGAGGGTTAGAAAGCGGCCTTTCTTGCCAGATCTCTGTTTGTAGCTAATAATTACTCCAGCAATAATAATATCACGATTACGCTCTGTAATTGCCAATATTTCTTGTGAGTTGGTAATATTGCATTTTTTTAAAATAGTTAAAAATCTATCTAAAGGGTGTTCAGTAAGATAAAAACCAAAAGCTTCAAACTCATTATGTAGTTTTTCACTTGTACTAAATTTAGGACATTCTTCAATAGAAAAACTTATATTAGTTACAATGTCATCACTAAATAAGGTGTGTTGACTAGAATTCTTTTCTAACTCAAAATTTTGCGTCAGTTTTATAATATATTCTAAGCTATTTATTAACTTTGCTCGGTTAGACTCTAACTGATCTAAGCTACCTGACTTAATTAAGCTTTCTAATTGTCTTTTTTGAATTATTTTGCTTCCACATCTTTTGAGCAAGTCTCTTATATCTTTAAATTTTTGCGTTTTTCTTATTTTTATTAACTCTTCTATTGCAGCGATACCTACTGATTTAAGTGCGGCTAAGCCATATCTAATAACTTTTTCACCTTTTAATATTTCTACTGAAAATAAAGCTTGGGATAAATTAATATCTGGTGGTAATATTTTAATATTTAAATTTTTAGCTTCCTGAATAAAAAGATTTATTTTGTCCGTATCATTATATTCTAAATTTAAGGTAGCAGTAATAAATTCAACTGGAAAATTTGCTTTTAAATATGCAGTTTGATAGCCAATTAATGCGTAGGCTGCAGCATGAGATTTGTTAAAGCCATAGCCTGCAAATTTGGCAACTAGGTCAAATATTTCTGATGCTTTTTGCTTGGTAATATTGTTGGCAATAGCACCTTTGACAAAAATTTCTCTTTGCGCATCCATTTCAGATTTTATTTTTTTACCCATTGCTCTTCTAAGTAAATCAGCTTCACCTAAACTATAACCGCCTAAAATCTGGGCAATTTGCATCACTTGTTCTTGATAGATTATCACTCCAAAGGTTTCTTTTAAACATTCTTCTAGCAGAGGATGCGGGTATTCTATCTCTGCTTTGCCATGTTTGGTTGCAATATATTTAGGTATATTATCCATAGGTCCTGGTCGATATAGCGATATTAAAGCTATTAATTCTTCAATTTTGTCAGGAACCATTTTTTTAAGACAGTCTCGCATACCAGCACTCTCCAGTTGAAAAACTCCAATAGTATTACCAGAACCGAGCATTTCGAAGGTTTTTCTATCATCTAAGGCAATATTATCTATGTTAATATCAATATTTTGCTTAGTTATTAATTCGACAGATTTTGCAATTACTGTAAGAGTTTTTAAACCCAGAAAATCAAATTTTACCAAACCGGCTAATTCAGTATATTTCATTGAATATTCTACTACTGGCATTATTGATTTAGGATCTTTATATAGAGGAATTAATTCTAAAAGATTTTTATTGGCAATAACAATACCAGCTGCATGGGTGGAGGCATGACGGTGTAAACCTTCTAATTTTAATCCTATATCAAGTAATTTTGCAATTTGTGCATCATTTTTCCTTTCTTGCTCTAACAAAGGATCCATTTTTATCGCTTCAGCTAGAGTAACGGGATTTACAGGGTTAAAAGGTATCATTTTAGAAATACGATCTACTTGATTGTAAGGCATTTGTAATACTCTACCTACATCTTTTAATACAGCTTTTGCTTGTAACTTACCAAAAGTAATAATCTGGGCTACTCGGTCATGACCATATTTTTCTCTTACATAATTAATTACTTCTTCTCGCCTTTCCTGACAAAAATCAATATCAAAATCAGGCATTGAAATTCTTTCTGGATTTAAAAAACGCTCAAATAACAGACCAAATTTCAAGGGATCTAAATCGGTGATTTTCATAGCATAAGCTACCATAGAGCCAGCGCCACTACCTCGGCCAGGTCCTACTGGTATCTGATTTTCTTTACTCCATTTAATAAAATCTGAAACTATTAGAAAATAGCCAGAAAAACCCATTTTAATTATTATCTCTAATTCATAATGTAATCTTTCCCAATATTTTTCTGTTGCTACAGTTGAATTTTCTTGGTTTAATCTTTCCTTTAAGCCATTCTTAGCTTGTATCTTTAATTCTTCTACCTCACTATTTTCCTTAACGGAAAAATTGGGTAAAGATGGTGGTGCTGCTTCTGGAAAAAATGAGCATTTTTGTGCAATTATGAGAGTGTTATTTATGGCTTCTGGTAGGTCTTTAAATAACTCAACCATAGCTTCAGGTGATTTGAAATAATGTTCTTTAGTTTTTTTGCTTCTTTTTTGATCATCAAAATATTGATTGGTGGCAATACAAGATAAAATATCTTGAGCTTCACTCATTTCTGCTTCTGCATATTTGACATCATTAGTTGCTACTATGGGAATGTGTGAATTTTTTGCAACTAGCAATAATTCTTGTTCTGCAATATCTTCATTATCATAGCCAAGTCTTGATAATTCTATATATAATTCATTATTTTCTAGCTGATGATATTGTTCAATAATTTGGCTTAATTCACTATATTGCTGATTTATTGCTAGCTTATATAAGTAACCTTCTCGATAACCAGCTAAAATAATTAAGTTAGCTGCATATTTATTTAATAAATTAAAATCTATAGCATTAACATTTGGCGTTGCACTTTCTAAAAATGACAAACTAACTAATCTTAATAAATTCTGATAGCCAGCTTCATTTTTAGCTATAATTAAAATTTGATCAATTTTATCTGCTGCAATTTGTACTTTAAGAGAAACTGCTGCTATGGGTTGAATAGAATGTTTGATTGCAGCTAAAGAAAATTCTAGCAGTCCAAATAAATTACCTCTATCAGCTAGAGTAGTAGCAGGTATATTATATTTTTTGCACAAAGCTATAATTTGCTCAATAGACATTGCGCCATAGCATAAGGAATAGCTGCTAATAACTCTTAGATGGATGAATTTTGCCATGCTAATTATGAAATTCTTGAATAATGACAAAGTTATACTATTAATATAGGAAATTTAAATAAAAATATATTTTCTTTTGCAGATCTTAATAATTGGCTCTGGAATAGTTGGCCTAGTTACAGCATATAAATTTTTAGCAGCAGGATTATCAGTTACCTTAATTGATAAAGAAACAGGTCCTTGCCAAGCTACTTCATGGCAAAATGGCGGCCAATTAAGTTATTCACATGCTATTTCTTTAAATAAAATAGCAACTTATGCAAATTTATCTCGAGCAATGCTGCAACAAGATTATGCTCTAAAAGCTAAATTAAGAATATTATGGCAGGAATTTTCATGGTTTAAATCATTTAAAGCCAGTAAAAAACATAATTATGACCATGATTTTTATTCTTTTGCTAAAATTAGCAAGATAGAGTTAGAACAAATAGCTAAGCAGATAAATTATAAAAATATCAAAAATAGTGCTTCTATTCATATATTGCACAATAAAAAGCATTTTTCACAAATGATAAAATTTTTGCAACAGCAAGATCAAACTGCTTATCAAATTTTAGATTTAGAAAAATTAACAGAAATATTGCCCAATTTTAACTTAAAAACAGTTAAAGCTGCAATTTTATTTAAAGAAGATCAAGTGGCAGATGCTAGAGATTTTGGTTTGGAATTATTTTCTAAATGTCAGCAATTTGATGGTTTTGACTATATTTTTTCAGCTAAGGCGACAAAATTTCATCAATGGCAAGATAGTATAAATGCAGTAGAAATTAATCATAATCAGGTGATCAAATTTGATAA
>CAXPEK010000199.1:0-2375 GCA_964216065.1 Candidatus Actinomarina sp. | reverse complement strand
CAATCTTAAAATCAACACCCCTAGTTAAATTTAAGTCATTATGGGCAACCGCCAAATAATATTTAGTAAAAACTATAGCACCTCTACCTTGCTCATTTTTAAAAGGAGTACCAATAAAACACTCATTTTTTGCGGTCATTAAATTTTGCTTACATGAAACTAGCCATTCACCAAAAGGCTTATTAATCTCATTGGGCAAATTATTGGCCCAACCATTAACCGAAAAAAACAATATAAATAAGAAAATTTTTATCATAGTAATTTTTTTAATTCTTTGCTAATATTTTCTGCCGTTAAACCAAAATATTGATATAAATCAGCAGCTTTTCCCGAAGCACCAAACCCCCTCATTCCAATAAATTTATCAACAAAAGCATCATAGCTATATGCCCTAGATGCCTCAATCGCTATTTTAGGACCTGAACCTAAACAACTATTAATATATTCCTTAGTTTGCTCAGCAAAAATTGTAATAGCAGGCATAGAAACTACCCTAATACCAATTTGCTCAGCTTCTAACAATGATTTTGCTTCCATAGCAATTTCAACTTCTGAACCGGAAGCAACTAAAGTAGCCCTATATGCATGCTGCTCTGCTGCAATTATATAACCACCCTTAGCCACATTATTAGTTAAAGAAGCTTCTTGACTAAACTGCTTTAGAGCCTGTCTAGTTAAACTTAAAACTACTGGCTTCTCTTTAGATGATAAAGCTATTTGCCATGCTTCTAAAGTTTCTACCGTATCACATGGCCTAATCACTGTTAAATTAGGAACTAATCTTAAAGCATCTAAATGCTCTATCGGTTGATGAGTAGGTCCATCTTCACCCAAACCAATTGAATCATGCGTAAAAACATAAATTACTTGTTGAGCCATTAATGCCGACAATCTAATAGCAGGCTTGCAATAATCACTAAATACTAAAAATGTACCACCATAAGGAATAAAACCTCCATATAAAGCTAAACCATTCATCATAGCAGCCATACCATGCTCTCTAATACCATAGTGAATATATCTAGCCTGATAATTATTCCTGGTGATAGAATCAGTATATGTAGTTTTAGTATTATTAGACCCAGTCAAATCAGCTGAACCACCTATTAATTGGGTAATGTTTTTAGTAAATAACTCCAATATATCACCCGAAGCTTGCCTAGTCGCTATAGGCTTCTTAGCCG
This sequence comes from Candidatus Actinomarina sp., assembly GCA_964216065.1. GTDB lineage: Bacteria > Pseudomonadota > Alphaproteobacteria > Rickettsiales > JABIRX01 > JABIRX01. The sequence goes on along the minus strand of CAXPEK010000199.1, from coordinate 1,191 downwards.
CTACTAATTCTTGCTTCAATTTTATAATGTCAGCTGAAAAATCAGGAATTTTTTTATTTAAAAAATCATTAAAATCTTGCTTAGCTTCATGCCTCGCTAATCTATCTTGCCACTCAAGGCATAATTTATGACCCGCAGCACCAATGTTGCGCCATTCATGCAATATGTGATCAGCTATCTCAAATTCAGCATATGGCCATGCTAAAGCAGACTTAGTAAGTTGTATTTCTGCATCACCTAAAGGAGAACCATGCGCTTTCGCACTGCCTGATTTATTGGGCGAACCATAAGCAATCACAGTTTTACAAGCAATCATTGTGGGTTTAGGAGATTTTTTAGCACTAGCAAGAGCCTGATCTATCTCTTGATAATTATGGCCGTCAATTTCCAATACATTCCATCCACAAGCGCGAAAACGAGCTTGCTGATCTTCTGATGAAGTTAAACCTACCTCACCATCAATACAAATATTATTATCATCAAATAAAACAATTAATTTATTTAATTGATGATGTCCTGCAAAAGAAATGACCTCTTGCGCAATCCCCTCCATCAAACATCCATCTCCTACCATCACATAAGTATAATGGTCAATTAAATCATTAAATCTAGCTGCTAGCAGCTTTTCAGCAAACGCCATACCAACAGCATTAGCTAAACCTTGCCCCAGGGGACCAGTAGTAGTCTCAATAGCAGCCAACATTTCTACTTCAGGATGACCAGCTGTTTTAGCACCTAATTGCCTAAAATTCTTTAAATCTTCAATTGTAATATCTTCATAACCACATAAATATAATAAAGCATAAAGCAACATTGAACCATGCCCAGCCGATAAAATAAATCTATCTCTATTTGGCCATTTAGGATCTTTACTCGAAAACTTTAAATGATTTTTATATAAGATAGTCGCAACATCAGCAAAACCTAAAGGCAAACCAGGATGTCCAGATTTAGCACGCTCAACTCCATCCATCGCTAGAGCTCTAATTGCATTAGCTAACTGATCTTCTGGCACTAATGCACTAATTTTTCTTTCCTTACCTAAGTCAGAAGGGTTGCTTGATTTCATAATTTAATATCTTTTATTAGTAATTAATATCACTATTTGCTACCACCCTCTTTGTTACGCAAGAAAGTCGGAACATTTAAAATATCTTCGCTTAATACCAAATCTGAATTTTCTTGATCTGA
>CAXPEK010000198.1:0-5256 GCA_964216065.1 Candidatus Actinomarina sp. | reverse complement strand
GTTTAATAAAATATCCCCTGATCTAACTGTTTATATTGATGAAAAAGAGGGTAATATGTTAAAGAATATTCTTATTTATCAACTTAAATCAGACCAGCAACAAGTTCTAACTACGGCTAAAAAAGGTGAGATAGTTAGAGATCATGAAAATTTACTATTAGCATTAGCAGATGGTAGTCATATTATTACCTCTAAGCATAAATATGGTGAGGAGTTTTTAACTTTTGATAAATATATTACCGATTTGAATATTTTTTCTGAATTAAATGCCATAAAAAAACCTACTAAACAGCTAAAAGATTTATATATAAATGAATTAATTATGCGCAAAAATGAAAATAATGAGTTAAGAGCTGAATTGCATCACCGAATAATTTGGCCACTGCTCAGTTTTATATTAATTTCCTTGGTTTTAACCATTTTAATGAATGGAGAATATAATCGAAATAGTAATCTAAGAAAGATAATGATGGCTTTATTATCAGCTATGCTTGTTTTAATATTATATTTTATCTTAAAAGAAAGGTTTGCCACAAGAATAGAGCTTGTATTTGCAACATATTTAGCTATAATCGGCTTTTTTTCTAGTTTAATCTTTATTAATTATCGTAGCAGAATAAGGTAAAATATGGCCGCAAGAAATTTATATCCCAGTACTGAAGCAAATCCTGATTTTGCCAAGTTAGAAGAAAAAATTCAAAAATTTTGGCAAGATAATAACATATTTAATAAGTCTGTTGCTTTTAGGGAGAGTAAGCTAAATGGTAAGAACAATGAATATGTTTTTTATGATGGTCCTCCTTTTGCGAATGGTTTGCCTCATTATGGTCACTTATTAACAGGATTTGTTAAAGATATTTTTGCTCGATATCAAACGCAAATTGGGAAAAAAACCGAGAGAAAATTTGGTTGGGACACACATGGTTTGCCAGTTGAAATGGAAACAGAAAAAGAGTTAGGTGTTTCAGGTAGAACTGCTATTGAAGAATTTGGTATAGAAAAATTTAATCATGCTTGTGAAAGCTCAGTAATGAAATATGCTGATCAATGGCAGCAATATGTAAATAAGCAGGCAAGATGGGTTGATGTTGCTGGTGGCTATAAGACCATGGACTTAAATTACATGGAGTCAGTAATTTGGGCTTTTAAAGAATTATACAAGAAGGGTTTGCTTTATGAAGATTTAAGGGTTATGCCATATTCATGGTCATGTCAAACACCTTTATCTAATTTTGAAACTAGATTAGATAATTCTTATCGAGAAAAAGAGAGTAAAGCGGTTACAGTTGCATTTTCTTTAAAAGATGAGCAAGCTAAAATTTTAGTCTGGACCACGACACCATGGACTTTACCAGCGAATCTTGCTCTTGCTTGTGGTAAAGATATTGATTATGTTAAGTTTTCTTATTTAGGAGAAAATTATATCATAGCTGATGCTTTACTTGCAAAATATAAGAAGGAATTTCCTGAGCAAGAATTACAAATAATAGCTAGGCTTAAAGGTGCTGATTTAATAGGTAAAGAATATATAGCTTTATTTAATTATTTAGTAAATGAGACTAAGCAATATGATTTATCTGCTGCTTTTAAAATTTATGATGCAGATTTTGTAACTACAGAAGATGGCACAGGAATAGTGCATATAGCACCTGGTTTTGGTGAAGATGATCAAGAATTATGTAAAAAAAACAATATTCCTACTATTTGTCCGGTTGATGAGGCTGGTTGTTTTACTTATCCGATAAATGATTTTCTTGGCCAGCATGTTTTTGCTACTAATGTAGCTATAATTAAAAAATTAAAAGAACAAGGTAATTGGATAAAAACGGAACAATATTTACATAATTATCCACATTGTTGGAGAAGTGATACTCCTCTTATATATAAAGCCTTACCTTCTTGGTATGTAAAAGTTTCTGATTTTAAGGATAGAATGGTTGAATTAAATCAAGAGATTAATTGGATTCCTGGTCATATTAAAGATGGTGCATTTGGTAAATGGCTTGAAGGAGCAAGAGATTGGTCAATTACTAGAAATCGTTTTTGGGGTTGTCCAGTGCCAGTATGGCGTAGTAATAATCCTAAATATCCTCGTATTGATGTATATGGTTCTATAGCTGAATTAGAAAAAGATTTTAAGGTAAAAGTTACTAATTTACATAGGCCTTATATAGATAAATTAACTCGAGTTAATCCTGATGATCCGACGGGTGAATCTTTAATGGTTAGAGTGACTGATGTTTTAGATTGCTGGTTTGAATCTGGTTCTATGCCTTATGCGCAATCTCATTATCCTTTTGAGAATAAAGAGTGGTTTGAAGAGCATTTTCCAGCAGATTTTATTGTAGAATATACAGCGCAGACTAGGGGTTGGTTTTATACTTTAATGGTTTTATCTACTGCTTTATTTGATAGAATACCATTTAAAAATTGTATTTGCCATGGTGTAATTTTAGATGAAAATTCACAAAAATTATCTAAAAGACTGCAAAATTACACCTCACCTTTAGAAATTTTTGCTAAATATGGTTCTGATGCTATGAGATTTTATATGGGCTCAACTAGTGTTATGAAAGGTAATGAGTTAAATATAGATAAAAAAGGTGAGGTATTTAGAGATAGTTTAAGATTATCTATTAAGCCTATATGGAACAGTTATAATTTCTTTTGTATTTATGCTAATGCAGATCAGCTCAAGGCAGAATTTAGCACGGTGAGTAGCAATGAAATGGATAATTATATTCTAGCTAAAGTTAGAGATTTACTGTTAAATATAAAATATTATATGGACCAATATGATTTACCTAATAGTTATGCTGAGATAGATAATTTTTTTGATATTTTAAATAACTGGTATATACGCCGTAATCGAGATAGATTTTGGCAAAAAGAGGTAAATGACTCTAAAATAGAAGCTTATAATACACTATATACTATATTACATTTAGTAACTAGAGCTATAGCTCCATTAGTACCACATATAGCAGAAGAGATTTTTCAAGGCATCAGTCAAGATCGCAATGATTCTGTACATTTACAAGATTATCCTGAAGCTAATATAGTTTCCTACAATCAGAATCTAGTAGAGGATATGGATAAAATTAGGGCAGTTTGCACTACGGCTCACTCACTTAGATCAAAACATAATATTAGAACTAGACAACCCATAAAAGAGGTTAAAATTATTGGTGCTAATTATATTAATCTTAAGAAATATGCTAAATTAATTTGTGATGAAATTAATGTTAAAAACCTGTTTTTTTTAGCTGAGATTGGTGATTTTGCTGAATTAAAGCTTGATTTGAATTTTAAGTTATTAGGAGCAAGATATGGAGCCAAAACTAAAGAGTTAATTATTGCTGCTAAGCAAGGAGACTGGCAGAGAATGCCAGATAATAAGTTAAAAATTAAAGATATGTTTTTAGCTGAAGATGAATTTAAGTTGGCATTATGTGCTAAAACTGATTTAATGCAGGCTCTAGCAAGTCAAGATGCTTTAGTTGCTATTGATACTGAATTAACAGCAGAGCTATTAAATGAGGGTTTTGCTAGAGATTTAGTAAGAATAATACAGCAGCAGCGTAAAGAGGCTGCTTTAGATCTTACAGATAAGATTATTGTTACTATAGCAGCAACATCTCCTAAAATTAAAGCAATTTTACAAAATTTTGCTCATTATATTAAAGAGCAAACTTTAGCAGTAGAAATAGCATTAATTGATAAAATATCTAATGATAATATTTTTAATATTGCCGAAACAGAAATTAATATTAAGATAAAGAAATATTAAGGTAGTTTATAGTGAAATTAGCAGTTTTAGGAGCAGGAGCATGGGGTACAGCAATAGCAAATTTATTAGCAGTAAATGGTCATGCTGTTAAAATTTGGGCATTAGAGTCTGAGGTTGTAGCAGATATAAACAATTTAAAGGAAAATAGAACTTATCTACCACAAATAAAATTAGCTCCTAATATTCAGGCAATTAATGATTTAGCTCAATTGGGTGATATAGAAGCATTATTTTCAGTGGTACCGGCCCAGTATAATAGGTCACTATTGGCCAAATTAGCTGAGTTAGCAATTATAAAAGCGAATATACCCATTGTGATATGTTCAAAAGGCATAGATAATGATAAATTAACTTTGCTTTCAGATATAGTTGCTGAGTTTTTTACTAATCCTGTCTGTGCGATGTGTGGTCCTAATTTTGCTGATGAAATTGCTAGAGGTTTTCCTGCTATTACGACGATTGCTTCAGCTAATATTGCACAAGCAGAATTTGTGGCTAAATTAGTTAAAAATAAAAATTTTAGACCTTTTATTTGTGCAGATATTATTGGTGCAGAAATTGCTGGTAGCATAAAAAATGTTATTGCTATTGCAATGGGTATTGCAGTTGGTATGAATTTAAGTGAGTCATCTAAAGCTTCGATCTTAACTAAGGGTTTAAATGAAATAGGCATGCTTTCAAGAGCTTTAGGAGGTAAAAAAAGAACTGCTATTGAGCCTTGTGGAGTTGGAGATTTAGTGTTGACTTGTTCTTCACAAAAATCTCGCAATATGTCACTTGGCTATGAAATAGGTAAAGGTAATTCCTTGGCAGATATTTTAAATGGCAGAAATACAGTAGCAGAAGGGGTGGCAACCTCAAAGGCAGCTTATAAATTAGCACAAAAATATAATTTAAATCTAGAAATTATTAGTTTGGTTTATAAAATTATTTATGAGCAAAAGAAAATATCAGTAGCTGACTTTTTCTAAATTATAATATTTTGCTAATTTTTCTAAGATAAAATTACCGTACTACTTGAAAAAATAGAGATAAAAACTATCTATTAATAAAGTAATAAGAATAATTATGAATTTAGATAAATTTACTGATAAAACTAAAGAAATTATAGCTAATGCTCAAACTTTTGCTTTAAGTAGGGGTCATCAATCATTTCAACCAGCTCATATTTTGCAGGCTATGTTAGATGATGATGATTTTATAATAAAAAAACTGCTTATTTCTTCAGGAGCTAAGATAGATGTTATAGAGAGTGAGCTAAGTAATTTGTTTAAAAAAATTCCAGAGGTAAAATCTTCTGCAGTGCAAATTTTTATGTCTAGAGATTTGGCAATTTTACTGGCTCAAGTAAATAAAATCATGGCTAAAAGTCAGGATGAATTTATAGCAGTTGAAATTTTACTACAGGCAATGGTTGAAGAGGAAGAGTCAGATGTTGCAAAAATATTAAAGAAAGCAGGCATTAC
>CAXPEK010000197.1:0-3337 GCA_964216065.1 Candidatus Actinomarina sp. | reverse complement strand
GGTAAATTGCTCATTTTTAAGAAGATATTTAATCTGGCTGGGGAACTAGGATTCGAACCTAGGTTGACGGAGTCAGAGTCCGTAGTCCTACCGCTAGACGATTCCCCATTAATGCTAGATTAATATATACTTACTGATTAAGCTCGCAAGATAAAAATATAGAGTTTTATTGCTGTTAAATAAATATAAAGTTAATATTGATTTAATTTACAACAGATTATGATTATAATTCTTATTTGTTTTAGATATAAAGCTGATTTTATTAAATTAGCTTTGAGTGAAACACTTTAAATTAAAATGACTAACTAGCCAAGCTAAGGCAAGATTATGATTTTAAGTTTAAGCAATAAAAATTATAAAAGGTAATTAGATTTATAGCTGAAATTTAGTATAATTTTCTGGTTAAATATTGCAACTGTAGCTCAACTGGATAGAGCACCACTTTCCGGAGGTGGGGGTTGGGAGTTCAAGTCTTCCCAGTTGCACCATATATAACTAAAATTTTAATTTAAAATTATAAGTTTGTAATTATAATAATGAAAAATTAAAATTATTCTATGAAAGCCAAAATTTTTGTAACTCTAAAAAAAGGAGTTTTAGATCCACAAGGAAGTGCAATTAAAAATTCACTAGCAAATTTAGGAGTTAATTCAATTAATTCAGTATCCCAAGGCAAGTATTTTGAAATAGATCTTGATGAACAAGATCAAAAAAAAGCTGCTCGAATTATAGAGGAGTCATGCAATAAGTTGCTTGCTAATACGGTGATAGAAAATTTTAAATATGAGTTAATATCATAATGAAAGCAGCTGTTATTACTTTTCCAGGTTCAAATTGTGATCTTGATATGCTGGTCGCATTACAAAAGAATTTTAAAGAAGTTAGCTATTTATGGCATAGAGATACTAATATACCTGATAAGTTAGATTTAATAGCGATACCAGGAGGTTTCTCTTATGGTGATTATTTAAGATGTGGCTCTATGGCTGCTAACTCAGCTATTATGCAGGAGGTAAAAAAATTTGCTGCCAAAGGAGGATATATAATTGGTGTTTGCAATGGCTTTCAAATTTTAACAGAATCTGGCCTTATACCTGGCGTGTTATTGCGTAATAAAAATTTAAAGTTTATTTCTAAAATGGTGACTTTAGAAGTAGCTAATAATAGTAGTAAATTTACCCATAAAATAGCTAAAAAAGAAATTAATATTCCGATAGCTCATCATGATGGTAATTATTTTTGTACAGCTGACCAATTAAAAAAATTAGAAGATAATGAACAAATAGCTTTCAAATATAAAGAAAATATCAATGGTTCTTTGGCTAATATTGCAGGTGTTTTAAATGATAAGAAAAATATATTAGCAATGATGCCTCATCCTGAAAGGGCAGTAGATAGCCAAGTGGGTGGTCTGGATGGTAATAAGATTTTTGAATCTTTGATAAGCTAATTGTCAATCGCTTTTACTATGGCAGATATAGTTAAAGCACCAGCAGCTACTGCAACTAAGCCTACTCCAACGAAAATACTTGCAAAAGTAATATCATTCTTTCTTTTGTTATTTTTAAATCCTTCTACATTTTTATAGCCTGAATAAGCTAAAATTTGTTTTTCTTCTTTTTGATGCTGGGTGTCAGTTTTGGAGGAAATAATTGGTTCAAAGCTATTAGTAGGAGATTTGGTTCTTTCTAACTTAGAAATATCATCTTCATCATCTTGATATTCTAGGTAGATACTACTAGTACCCTCATTATTAATAGAAATACCAGCAAAAAACTTTTCTTCATCATAAGCGAAAGAGCTATGTGGTAAAGTTAAAGATACTATAGTTAAAAATTTCAATAATTTATGCATTATTTATATTAGGAAGAGTTATTTTAAATCGTTCTGCTATTTCAGCGTAATATTTAGTTAAAGAGCCTAAATTTAACCTAAATCTGTCTTTATCCATTTTTTCGCCATTACTATAATCCCAAAGACGACAGGAGTCAGGGCTAATTTCATCTGCTAGAATAATTATATTATTGGGGTCACGTCCAAATTCTATCTTAAAATCTACAAGTTTGATATTAATAGATTTAAATAGGTCAATTAAAGCTGTATTTATGGCTTTAGTTTTACTTTTTATTTGTTCTATTTCTATTTTATTAGCTATTTCTAATAATAATATGTGCTCATCTGTGATTAATGGATCTCCCAAGTCGTCTCTTTTGTAACAAAATTCTATTAGTGGTTCTGAAAATTTTGTGTTTTCTTTTAGATCTAATCTTTTGCAAATACTTCCTGCAGCATAGTTTCTAACAATAACTTCTAAAGGTAAAATATTCAATTTTTTTACTAACTGGGTTCTGTTATCAATTCTTTTAATAAAATGATTAGCAATATTTTGAGCTGTTAGCTCTTGCATGATAAATTCAGAAATAAAATTATTTAAAATTCCTTTACCTAATATTACATCTTTTTTTAAGGCGTTAAATGCTGTAGCATCGTCTTTAAAATATTGATAAATTAAATCTGACTGCTCTGCTTGATATAGTATTTTTGCTTTACCTTCATAGATTTTTTGTTTAAGCACTTAATTTAACCCAATAATTTTTTATGGATCATATTCTAAATTTGCAACATTTTCAACTAAAAGATTCACTAAAGAATATATTACATATAAGCTCACCAAATTTTAATAAGAGACCTGTTAATACGGTTGTTAATGCTATTATAATTCACTATAGCTTCTTAAATGAACAAGAGACAATAGCTTATTTTACTGATAGTGCAAAAGAGGTTAGTGCACATTATATGATAAATAGAGCAGGAAAAATAACTGCTTTTGTAGAGCCACAAAATCGTGCATGGCATGTTGGAGAGAGTAGTTGGTTACAATATAATGGCTTAAATGATAATTCTATTGGTATTGAATTAGTAAATAATGGTTTAGAAGAATTTACGAAGCAGCAATATTATGTGCTAATTAAATTAATTAAATTTTTGAAGCAAAATTTCCCTATAGAAGATAAATTAATTCTTGGACATTCAGATATATCACCACAGCGTAAAAATGATCCTGGTCCTTTATTTGATTGGAAAATTTTACATCAAAATAATCTTGGTATTTATGCTAAAATAGCAGCAAAGCATAATAAGGTTATTTGTCAAAAAGGTGATAAAGGTAAATTAGTTTTGCAAATGCAAAAATCACTCAGCTTATTTGGTTATCAGATTTCAATAGATGGTTTTTTTGGCATCAGAACAGCAAATGTAATTTATGCTTTTAAAACTCATTATAACCCAGAATATCTTAGTTACGCATGGGATAATTCGTCAGAGTATATTTTACATA
>CAXPEK010000196.1:0-4722 GCA_964216065.1 Candidatus Actinomarina sp. | reverse complement strand
ATAATTATGTCTAAATATTATATAAGGGTAAGTAAAATACTAGAATAATGCCTAAAAAAACCATTGCTATTTTTTACGGTGGCAAATCACCAGAACATGATGTAAGCATTTTAACCGCTTTGCAAATTATAGAGGCTTTAGATAGTCAAATTTATAACGCCTTACCCATTTATATTGATAAAGCAGGAAGTTGGTGGACTGGTGCAGAATTATTGGTAAGAAAAAATTATCATTTTTCTACCATAGTTAAAAAGAAATTAGACCAAATTTATATCAAGATAGGTGCAAATAAAAATATAGAGTTTTTTAAAAGCAAAAAATCTTTATTTAGCAAAGCAGAAAAATTATCTATTGACCTGGCCTTTCCAGCCTTTCATGGTGGGCAAGGAGAAAATGGCTGTTTTCAGGGTTTTTGTGAATTTGCCCAACTACCTTATATAGGCCCACGCACACATTGTGCAACAATTTGGATGAATAAAACTACTACCAAACAAATTTTAAAACAGGCGCAAATTAAAATTTTACCAGAATTAAGCATCACTAAAAATAACCTGACTCAAATTGAGAATTTAGCAATTTTACTAAAAGAGCATCATTTAACTTTTCCTTTATGTGCTAAACCAGCTAATTTAGGCAGTAGTATTGCTGTCTATAAAACACATAATTTAGCTGAATTAAAAGTAGCCCTACTAGCTATCTTAAAATTAGATCACGAAGCTATTATAGAACCTTTTATTGCCGATCTCATAGAATATAATATTGCCGTTACTAAAGCATTTAATGGACAAATTGAAGTTTCTGCTATTGAATCTCCACTAAAAGAAAGTGAATATTTATCTTTTAAAGATAAATATTTAAATAACGACAATCTTGATAATAAATTATCAGTTTCTTTCAGCGAAGGCATGGCTTCATCATCGCGTAATCTAAACCCTAAATTAAGCTCCGAACAAACGAAATTCATTATAAATACCGCAAAAGCAGCTTTTGCCATTTGCAAAGGTACTGGAGTGCCGAGAATTGACTTTTTAGCCAATCGTAAAACTGGTGAAATTTGGTTAAATGAAATTAATGCTATAGCTGGCTCATTAGGATATTATTTATGGGAAGCTAGAAAAAACCAGCCAATAAATTTTACAGAATTACTAAATAGTTTAATTGCCGAAGCTATGCTAGAAGCAGAAAAAAATAATTTAAATTACCAAGACCTAAAAGCCTTTAACGCAGCGATTTTTCCGCAAAATTCACTCTAATTTTAACTGTTATTTATAAAGCTGATTTTAGCAAATTAATTTTAATAAAAAATTACTATAATCTATAAACTAAGCTTATTCTCATATAAATCTGGCAAATCATTCTCATATAAAATTACATCATTTGCAGTAGCATTAAGTTCAAGCCATTTTTTAGCAGCTACAAAATTAGGAAAATCATGCAAAAGCTGTTGATTATTTTTATATTTGTTGAAATTTATGACAAAACTCTGAATTCTTTCGGGACAAATAATTAAAGCTATATCAACATGTTTAGCTGAAATCTTACCTAATTCACTATGTTTTTCTACATGTAAATTGCCAAGCTCTACTAGGCCAGGAGTGACTAAAATACGCCTACCCTCTGGCTTTTTTAGTAAAGTTAATATTTCAAGCGCTGCAATAAAACCAGTAGGATTGGCATTATAAGCATCATCTATAATGGTTGCTGCTCCATTTTTCTTAATAACTTCTAAACGATGTTCTATTTGTGGTAAAGATTTTAAAGTGGCAATAATAATATCTGGCTCTAAACCTAATTGATGTGCTAAAGCAAAAGCTAGAGCTATATTACCAGTATGCTGCAACCCAAATAAAGGAGTTTCTATTAAATAAGTATTTTTGGCATGTTTTAAATTAAAATTTAAACCTTTGTCAGTTTGTCTTACCGCGTCAATTTGGTATTCTGCCGCACTAGCTGAACCTATTTTAACGATATTTTTACCATATTTATTAATAAAATTATGTGCTATAGCATCAATATTTACTAAGGTTTTACCCTGTTTTACTGCTACCGCATCAGATAATTCAAATTTTGCTTGTGCAACATTTTCAATATTCTTAAATCTTTCATAATGCGCATTACCAACTGCTGTAATAATACCATAATTAGGAGGAGTTAAATTACATAATGACTTAATTGAGTTAATTCCATAAGCCCCCATTTCTACTATAAAATATTGATGTTCTGGGGTTAATTTCTCTCTAATTATTCTGGTTATACCCATTAAAGTATTAACACTAGCAGGTGTAATTAAAGTGGGATAAATAGAAGCTAAAATATGAGCTAAAATATGTTTAGTGGAAGTTTTACCATAAGAACCAGTAATAGCTATAATCTGGGGCTTACATAAAGCTAATTTTTGCTTCGCATCATTGAGATAATTTGATTGTAACTTATTTTCATAAGGAGCTAAAATAATATTAGCGCACACTAATATTAGTGGTAATAATTGTATCAGTAAAATTAATGCTAAAATTAAATAATTATCAAATTTTAAACTAAAGAACATAATTAACGCTAAATTAAGCGCTGCAATAAATAATATTCTTTTTACCCTAACCGTAAATACCAGCTTTTTCTTACCTTTAAGGCAAGGATTTTGTTCTAAAAAAATAAAAAATAATAAAATTAAAGGAATATAAATAAAACATTGCTCTGTCTTAGTTAAGTAAATAACTAATTGCAAAAATAATAAGGTAATAGTTAATTTTTTATCAACTAATTTTAATCTATTAAAGCTATATTTAATAAAACGAATATTGTCATATTCTTCCTGTTGATAAAATAACATTAAGGTTTTTAGCCTTTTAAATATAAATATACTACAAGTTAATAATATAGCTATATAAGTGATATTATCTAACATTTATTTACTCTTCTCAATATATTTTGTAATAATATTTTGTAACTGATGCCGACCATTAGTTAAAATATTATAATGATCAAACTGAGCTAATTCAAAATATTGTGAATTTTCAATTAAAATATTATATTTTTTACCAAATTCAGGTGGAGTTTGCTGGTCCTTACCACCATAAATCAACAGAGTAGTTAATTTAATTTTACAGGCTATATCACTTAAATCTTCTATTATAGTTTTGACAAAAATCTTACGCATAATACCTTGTGCCTCGCGATAATCTGCACTGCCAAAATTATTAGCAAATTTTTCCTTAAATTTACTATTAAAAAAATAATCTATTATTTTCATAATTTTAACGAATAATTTCAAACAGCTAGCTTTTAACCTAAAAATTAAAGAACGTTTTCTTTTTAAACCCGCTGCTGCTATTAAAATTAAACCTGCAAGAAGATTAGGCTCTTTTTCAGCTATTCTCAAAGCAACTCTACAACCAAATGAATGTCCTAATATATAAGTTTTTTTTGCTGGCAATTTATTTAAATATTTTATTACATAATCTGCATAATTTTTTGTTCCCCATACTTCTTGTGGTGGCTTGTTACTGCCAAAACCAGGTAAATCAATTAAAATATTTTCATAATTTGAAAATTTAGGCACTAATTGAGCAAAAGCACTAGAATCTTGTCCCCAGCCATGTAACCAAATAATTCGAATATTATGTTTATTTTTTTTCTGCAACAAAATATTTATATCTTTTTCTTTCATGCTTAACTATTAGCAATATCTAACTAAGAAATAGTTTGAGCAATAGAAAATTAATTAGCAAGGCTAATTTAACTTACTTTTGCTATTGAAACTTTGCTATTTTTTATTGCAGCTTGTGCAGCTGCTAACCTAGCTATTGGAACTCTATATGGAGAGCATGAAACATAATCAAAACCATAATTATGACATAATTCTATTGATTTAGGATCACCGCCATGTTCACCACATATACCTAATTTAAGATTAGCTCTAGTTTTACGACCTCTTTGAGCTGCTATTTCTAATAATTCACCCACCCCATCAGCGTCTAAACGCACAAAAGGATCTTGTTCAATGATTTTTTTGTCAATATATTCTGTAATAAATGAACTACTATCATCTCTAGACATACCATAAGTAGTTTGTGTTAAATCATTAGTGCCAAAACTAAAATATTCAGCTTCTTCCGCTATTTCACCTGCCCGTAAAGCTGCTCTTGGTAATTCAATCATAGTACCAATTTTAAAATTTAAGCCTATTTTAGCTTCTGCCGAAATTTCAGCTGCAACTTGTAAAATTTCTGCTTTCAAGATTTTTAGCTCCTTAGCACTAAAAATTAATGGTACCATTATCTCAATGTTAGGTTGAGCCTTACTTGATGCCGCTGCCATAAAAATAGCTTTAGCTTGCATTGCATAAATTTCTGGATAAGTAATACCTAATCTAGAACCTCTATGCCCTAACATTGGGTTAGATTCACTTAATAATTTAATCCGCTCTTTTAACTTAGATTCTGAAATATTGGCCACATTAGCAACCTCAGTTATTTCTGCAGCTGTATGCGGTAAAAACTCATGTAAAGGCGGGTCTAATAACCTAATATTAATAGCTCTACCTGCCATAATAGCAAAAATTTCCTTAAAATCAGCTACCTGCATTGGCAATAATTTCGCTAAAGCATTTTTGCGACCTGCTAAATTATCAGCCAAAATCATCTCTCTTACTGCAACTATACGATCACCCTCAAAAAACATATGCTCTGTTCTACATAAACCAATACCTTCGGCACCAAATTTTAC
>CAXPEK010000195.1:0-7762 GCA_964216065.1 Candidatus Actinomarina sp. | reverse complement strand
ATGGAGATGATGATTTTGCAGATCATTATGATTTAGAAGATTATGATCCAGATTTAGCAACGGGTCAGACGGACGTTGCTCTTGATAAGACCAGTAAAATATTAGCATTTACTGTTTTAGTAACAGTTATTGTAATAATATTATATTTATTATTTTCTCCTGGAGAGGAGGAGAAGTTAGCAGAGGAGAAAAAGGGGGTTAAGGTTTATAATGAACAAGAAAGTGACACAGAAGCGAGGCGATATAATGTGGCTAAGGAGCCAGAAAGTGAACTTGTTTCTATAATAGAAGATGTTATGCCTAATGATCAGGTGGTTAGTCAAATCATAGAACTAGAAGTACCAGAATTGCCTGAGCTTAATCAATCTGATATTAAAGTAAGTAATGATTTTTCAATTGAACCTAATTTTGCTGAAGATGACTTGTTTTCTATTAATAAAGGAAAGAATAATGAAGATAATTTTTCTGGGCAGCAAGATTCTAATAATATTTTTGGTGATACTGATGATATAGATAGTGGTGTAACTCTTAATAAGCCTGAGAGAACTCCAATCTTGTTAATGGCAGGATCAGGTATAATAAAATCAGCAAATAGTAATATTGCAGCTTCTAATTCAGAATCAGTTGAGGCTACTAAAATATTATATCCAAACAGGACAATTATACAGGGTAAGTTAATAGATTCTGTTCTAGAAACAGCAATAAATACTGATTTTGAAGGTAAGGTTAGAGCAATTGTGTCAAGAGATGTATATGCTGATTTTAGCAATAATATCTTAATACCCAAAGGTTCGAGAGTAATAGGTTATTATGCTGGTAGTGTTTCTTCAGGACAAACTAGAGTATTGATTAAGTGGCAAAGATTAATCAGGCCAGATGCAATAGATATATTAATAGACTCATCTACTACAGATCAGTTTGGTAGAGCTGGTGTTGGCGGAAATGTAGATAATAAATATTTAGAATTGTTTAATAATTCTTTATTACTTAGCTTAATTACAATAGGTACAGCAATGGCTATAGAAGAAAGCACCGGTTCTGATGGTGTAACTAGAGAAGAAGATAGTAATGGTAATACGGTAACTTCTTCTTCACCATCTGCTTTAGCAGCCGAAGCAACTATTGAGAATATTTCTTCTACTGCTAAAACTATATTAAATGACGTATTAGACACATCTCCTACTATCACTGTACCACATGGAACTAGAATAAAGATATTTGTGAATCAGGATTTAATTTTCCCATCTGCAACAATTTCTAAAAAATCTAATTCTGGCGTAATCTTTGTGGAATAATTAAAATGGAATTTGCTGCGTTAGAAACATATTTATTACCGTTAAAAAAAATTTTTTTACAAGATGGTGTTAATGAAATTTCGATAAATAAACCAGGTGAAATCTGGATAGAACAAATGGGAAATTTATTTTGTGAAAAAATAGATGTTTTTACTTTAGAGCATTTGCAAGGCTTAGCTAAACTTATTGCTCAATCTACTGAACAAAGAGTTAGTGAAGAAAATCCTTTGTTATCTGCGACATTACCGGCTGGTTATCGTGTGCAAGTTGTAATGCCGCCAGCATGTGAGCCTGGTACTATTGTTTTTTCTATAAGAAAGCAATCTACTTTGAAATGGACACTTGATGATTATGAAAAAATGGGTGCTTTTGCACAAACTACTTATAGTGAGCAGATAGATGAAAGAGATATTGAGCTTGCCAAATATCTTCAAGCAAAGGATACTAAGTCTTTTTTAGAAAAGGCTATTATATATAAGAAAAATATTATCATTAGTGGTGGAACCTCTACAGGAAAAACTACATTTACTAATGCTGCTTTGCGTTCAATCCCAGAAAGTGAAAGATTAATTACAGTAGAAGATGCTAGAGAAGTTGAGTTATCTAATCATCCCAACAGAGTGCATTTAATAGTATCTAAAGGAGGCCAAGGTAGGGCAAAAGTAACTTCGCAAGATCTTATTGAGTGTTGCTTAAGATTAAGGCCAGATCGAATTATAGTAGGTGAGTTAAGAGGAGCTGAAGCTTTTAGTTTTTTAAGAGCGATTAATACTGGTCACCCTGGTTCTATCTCAACATTGCATGCAGATACTCCAGATATGGCTAAAGAGCAATTAAAATTAATGGTAATGCAAGCAGGATTAGGGCTGCCACCTGAGCAAATAGAAGAGTATATATATAATGTACTCGATATAATTATACAGCTTAAAAGAGGAGAAAAAGGTAGGCGTTTTATTTCACAAATTTACTATAAAGGTTTAGATGAGCTTAAAGCAAAAGGGGTTAAATTTAATTAAAGGAAATTAATTTATGCATTATAAAGCTAAAAATTTTACAATATTTGTAATATTATTTTTTATATTAGCATTAATTTGTTTTTACATTTCTGCATTTATAGCAATTGGCACTATAGGTGGTTATAAGAAATTTTTTGAGGCTTTTCTACAAAAAAATTTGATCAAACAAATTACATCTCTATGGGAATATTTTGAATATTATTGGACAATATGGTGGAAATACCGAGATAAATTAGAACTTCATAGTAATAATTATTTTGTTTTAAAGCTTAAAATAGCTACATTTCTACCTTTATCAATAATATCTTTTATTTTGTTTTTATTTAGAGCTCCTCTTATGGATTTTAGACCGTTTAAGCCCAAAGAGAAAATTCATGGTGATGCTAGATGGGCTAGTGAAAAAGAAAAAAGGAAGGCTGGTTTAAGGTCTAAAAAGGGAATTTTATTAGGTAAAGATAAAAAAGGTTTTTTAATTGCAGGAGGTTATCAGCATGCGCTATTATTTGCTCCTACTGGTTCTGGAAAAGGTGTAGGTTTTGTAATACCTAATTTATTATTTTGGCACGATTCGGTTATTGTGCATGATATTAAATTAGAAAATTATGAATTGACTAGTGGTTACCGTGCTAAAAAATTAAAACAAAGAGTTTTTTTATGGAATCCTGCTTCTCCAGAGGGTATAAGTCATTGTTATAACCCTCTTGATTTTGTAAGCCGCAAAATGGGGCAAATGGTAGATGATGTACAAAAAATTGCTAATTTGCTCTTACCTGAACAAGAATTTTGGCAAAATGAAGCCCGCAGTTTAATTGTTGGGATAATGCTATATTTAATTGCAGATAAGAGTAAAATTAAATCTTTTGGTGAGGTGGTTAGAACATTGAGAAGTGACGATGTAGTTTATAATTTAGCTGTTGTTTTAGATACTATGGGTAAAGATATACATCCAGTTGCTTATATGAATATAGCAGCTTTTTTACAAAAAGCTGATAAAGAGCGTTCTGGGGTGATTTCTACAGCTAATTCTTCTTTAGAGCTATGGTCTAATCCTTTGATTGATGCTACTACTGCAAAAAGTGATTTTGATGTGAGAACATTTAAGCAAATACCAACTACAATATATGTGGGTTTAACTCCTGATAATATTCATAGATTGCAACCTTTAATGAAAATTTTTTACCAGCAAACTTCAGCAGCTTTATCGCAAAGGATGCCAACTAAAGAAGATAAGTTTGGTGTAATGTATATGATGGATGAATTTCCTACTTTGGGTAAAATGGAGCAGTTTCAAACAGGAATTGCTTATTTTAGAGGTTATAAGGTGCGATTATTTTTAATTATACAAGATACTGAACAACTAAAAGGTACATATGAAGAATCAGGAATGAACTCATTTTTATCTAATGCAACTTATAGAATTACTTTTGCTGCAAATAATATAGAAACTGCTAATTTGATTTCACAATTAATTGGCAACAAAACTGTAAATCAAGAATCTTTAAATAAGCCTAAATTTTTAGATTTAAATCCGGCCTCAAGATCGATGCATGTATCAGAAACCCAAAGGGCATTATTATTACCTCAAGAAGTAATTAATTTACCTAGAGACCAACAAATCTTACTAATAGAAGCAAGCCCACCTATTAAAAGTACTAAGATTTTTTATTATAAGGAAAGGTTTTTTAAGAAGCGTCTTTTAAAACAAGTTAATATTCCAACACAAGAGCCGTTTATTCCAAATAAAGCAAATAATAATATTCAAAATTCTGGAAATTAATATTAGTTATGCATTTTATACTATATTTAAGAATTTTTAGCCTTAATTATAGATTACATAAGAAACATACAGTAAAATGGTAAAGTTAAATAGGTGATTGTAAATTAACTAGCTTATACTATTTTAGATTAAAAAGGTTTGATAATGCAAAATATTTTAGCTATAGGAAACGCAATTTGTGATATCATTTTCCAGGTAGAAGAAAATGTTTTAGAGCAGTTTTCTTTGCCTAAAGGAGGTATGATTTTATTTGATAAAAGGCAATGTTCTTCTCTCCTAGAATATTTAAAAAATCATAATAATATTTTTACTATTACATCTGGTGGTTCTGCAGCAAATACTTTGAATTTTTTGAGTCAATATGGTTTAAATTCTCGATTTATTTGTAATATTGCAGATGGTTATTACGGTAAAAAATACCTTGCGGAAATGCATAGTAAGCAAATAAAACTACATAATACTCATATTAAAGATCAAGGTGAAACTGCTAAATCAATTATTTTAGTCACTCCTGATGGTGAAAGAACTATGTGTACTTATTTAGGCTGTGCCTCAGAAATAAATATTGATCCTGCCGAGATGAATTATGTAACTTCTGAGACATTTTTTTACATAGAGGGTTACTTATGGGATAGATTAATAACTAAAAACGCTATTTCTAGCCTGATTAATATAGTAAACTCAAAAGGTGGAAAAGTTGCATTATCCTTATCGGATTCTTTTTGTGTTACCAGACATTTAGCAGAATTTCAAGTTTTGGTTAAAGAGAAATTAGATATATTATTTGCTAATGAAGCAGAGATTTTAGCTTTATATAAGCTTAATTCACTAAGTTCAGAAAATTTAAATTTATTACAGACTAAATTAAGAGATAGTAACTTAAGTTTAATGGTTATTACTAGAGGAAGAAAAGGTTCTATTATTATTAGTAAGTATGATAAAGAAATTATTGAGACTATATCTAAAGATGCAATAGATTCAACTGGAGCTGGAGATGCTTTTGCTGCCGGTTTTATATATGGCTATGTTAGTGGTTTTAGTAATGTTAACTCAGCCCATATTGGCAATAATTTGGCTGGTCAGGTTGTTAGTTATATTGGTGCCAGACCAGAAATAAAATTACCTAAAAATATTGATGAAATCGAATATATAGACGAAATTAAGGCTGAAAAGATATCTTAATCAGCGTTTTTCTTTGTGTATTATACAGAAAAAATTTTCTTTTTTTTAAAAAATAAGGAGGTTTCTAAATTAGTATAACTAAGCTAAATTTTAATTGGTTTTTACTAATTCAAGTTCTAAATCAACCATCCTCTAAAGGAATATATCAAAATTGTTCTCTAAATATAGTATAGATTTCCACAAATCATGATCAGCTATGGTTTTTGGCTTATTTTGTAGTTTAAGCACATTTTTAAGATAGGTATTTATATCAATATCTAAAATATCAGGACATATATTTAGGTATGCATCTGAGCAAATTTTATATTTATTATCTAACGAGTAGTATTAAATAGATGATATGATGTTTAGATGTAATACGAAAATGATATTT
Source organism: Candidatus Actinomarina sp. (assembly GCA_964216065.1). Taxonomy (GTDB): domain Bacteria; phylum Pseudomonadota; class Alphaproteobacteria; order Rickettsiales; family JABIRX01; genus JABIRX01. Next base: position 2,119 of record CAXPEK010000195.1, on the reverse strand, counting down.
ACTTTCTTGTCAGAGGTTTAATATCTACATAAAAACAAGAGAATTTTTATTTAGATTGATTTTACTAGGATAAAAGTTGATTTCATAATATTATACTAAATCCCATTTATAATTCCATATACTTATTGCATTTATATTGAAATGCAAGTATAATTTGCTCTGTTTTATATTATTAATCAAAACAGTACAATGCCAAAAACTATCATTAACAAAGCAATATATGAAAAAGCCAAAAATGGCCTAATGCAGTTACAATCTCAAGGAACAGCAGCAAATAAGTTGAAAGCTATAATGGCTTCTTATAAGCACGGCGCAAAGAAAGTATCAGAGATACTAGATATAGATATTACATCAATCCATAAATGGACAGTAAAACTTAAAAAGGATGGTTATAAAGCTTTAATAAATAAAGCCAAACATCAAGGTGGTATTAAACTAAAACAAGTCCATAAAGATAAAATCAAGCAATGGATAGAACAAGATTCTAATATCTCAATTACGCAAGTACAAAACAAATTAAAGAAGCAATTTAATCTCGAAGTTTCTAGATCAACTGTTCATAGAGCCATGAAGTCAGTTGGATTCTCTTATATCACCCCAAGACAAGCTCATTATAGACAAGATAAAAAGGAAGCTGATAAATTTAAAAAAAAATCTTCAAAAGCAGATTAAAAAAGATGAGGAGTTATGGTTTTTTGATGAATCAAGATTTGGAACTCACTCTAAAATAGGACATGGTTGGTTTAAAACTGGAATTAGGACTCCAGTTAAAATAAAACTTGGGTATAAGAATTTCTATCTATATTCAGCGGCCAACCCTAATACGGGAGAAGAATTTACTCTTCTACTTCCAAATGTGAATATTCATTGTATGAATATATTTTTAAAAGAATTTGCTAAAATCATTAATCAAAGAAAGATACTGATAATCATGGATGGAGCTGGTTGGTATAAATCTGATAAGTTAATATTTCCTAAAAATATAAGAATAATAATTCAGCCACCATATTCACCAGAGCTTAATCCGATAGAAAGACTTTGGCAATATATCAAAGATAACACGATTAAGAATAGGGTATATAAGACTTTACCAGAATTGGAAGATAAAGTTTGCAACTTTGTCAAAACCTTAAATCCAGAAATTATTAGAAGTGTTTGCAACGTTAAATATATGGAATTATAAATGGGATTTGGTATTATATGCTTCTCTAGTGTTAGAGGTAAGTACCACTATATTTTTAATGAGTAAATATCTACAGAAGAAGAGTTCTTTAAATTACATAAAGATGGAAAGAACTTTTATGATAAGGCTAAGAAATTTCTGATCAGAGGAGTATAATTATGTTATTATTGCAGATATAAGGTTTGGAATTGGTCGTATATTGGTTATTGTAAGAAAATTAATTTTAATTATGTAATTAGCTTAGATACCAATTTAAAATAGGTGACAAAGAGAATGATTTACTCAACAAGATAAAGCATAGCAAGTCATTAGAGAAGAAATATGTTCTTGCCTGGAAAGATAGTTGCAATATAATAATAAGACTTAGCTTAGGAAAACTACGGTATTTTGGATCAGATATAGACAGATCTGAAAGAAGGGAGATTATAACTATCTACAGAAGAAGATTTAAAATTAATAAATATTTTTTGATCAAAAAGCAAATCGATTTAATTTAAAAAAAACAAGAATTACGAAATATGATAGAGTAAAAAGATTTGTTTTCTCCATATATCTTTCGTAAGCACTAAGTTATTTATTGGATATATTCTAAAGCATAACACCATTCTATAAAAATACTTTTTTTCTGAGAAAAAGATATTATTGTTGCTAACAAAAAATATTTTTATAGAAATAAGAAAGCAAAGATGCTGAAAAACATATATTTAATAGGTTGTAATTACTGCCTAATTCTAATTTTTATAATATTTATTAATACTAACTTGCAAGCTGGTGATTTTACTATCACTGCAGGTGACCCTGATAATAATAGTCAGTCATTAGAAGGTAATGAAGTTGGAGTAATTGAAGCTGGTGGTACTTTAGATGTTACTGGAGATTACAGCCAATCTGCACTAGATTTTACTGGTACTGATAATGAATTTACTAATAATGGTA
>CAXPEK010000194.1:0-2983 GCA_964216065.1 Candidatus Actinomarina sp. | reverse complement strand
TTCTCTTTTAATCCACCAATAGGTAAAACCCTTCCCCTTAATGTAATTTCTCCTGTCATAGCAACCAACCTATCTACAGCAATTGAAGTTAAAATTGAAACAATTGAAGTGCAAATACCTATTCCTGCCGAGGGACCATCTTTTGGGGTAGCACCTTCTGGAACATGTAAATGTATATCATACTTTTTATATTCTTCTTCGGTTACTCCAAATTCATGAGCTCGCGACTTAAAATAACTATATGCAGCCTGAATCGACTCTTTCATTACATCTCCTAACTTACCTGTGCAAATAATTTTACCATCACCTGGTATCTTAACCGCCTCTAATGCTAGTATATCTCCGCCAAATTCTGTGTAGGCTAGACCAGTAGTAACACCTATTAAGTCTTTTTCTTCTATCTTACCAAAGCTAAACTTCTCTACTCCCGCATATTGAGATAAATTTTTGGGGGTAATAGTTATTGATTTAAGCTTGGTATTACTATCAATTTTTTTAGTAGCTTTACGGGCCAAATTTGCTATTTCTCTTTCTAAATTTCTTACACCAGCTTCATAGGTATAATTTCTAACCAAATTAGTTATGGCTAAATCAGAAATTTTAAGCTCTGCTTTACCAAGGCCATGCAGAGAAATCTGCTTAGGTATTAAATGACGCTTGGCTATTTCTAGCTTCTCTCTTTCAATGTAACCAGATAAATTAATTATCTCCATACGATCTCTTAATGCATGAGGCAAATTTAAAGAATTTGCCGTAGTAACAAACATAACCTCCGATAAATCATAATCTACTTCTAAGTAATGATCACTAAAATTACTATTCTGCTCAGGATCTAATACTTCTAATAAAGCAGAAGAAGGATCTCCCCTAAAATCTTGACCCATCTTATCTATTTCATCTAATAAAAATAACGGATTAGAAGATTTAACCTTTTTAAGCTGCTGAATAATTTTACCAGGCATAGCTCCAATATATGTCCTTCTATGACCTCTTATTTCAGCTTCATCTCTAACTCCGCCTAATGATATTTTAGCAAAATCCCTACCTACACTATTAGCTATAGATTTAGCTAAAGAAGTTTTTCCAACTCCCGGCGGCCCAACTAAACATAAAATAGGACCTTTTAGTAATTTTACCCTCTTATTTACAGCTATAAACTCTAAAATTCTTTCTTTAACTTTATCTAGACCATAATGCTCTTTATCTAAAATCTCTTCAGATTTAGCAATATCTATTTTTAACTCTTTTGTTTCCCGCCACGGAATATTCAACAACCACTCCAAATAACCCCTAACTATACCAGCCTCAGATGATAATGGATTCATAGATTTTAACTTTTTAAGCTCAGATTTAGCCTTATTCTCAGCTTCTTTAGATAAAGATTTTTCTTTAATCAACTTAGCAAATAATTCTAAATCATCTTCAGCATCTTCAGCAGCTTCACCCAATTCTTTTTTAATCGCCTTTAGCTGTTCATTGAGATAATATTCTTTCTGCGAGCTTTCTAACTGAGACTTAACCCTAGTTTTAATTTTATTCTCTGTATCAATTATCTGTAGCTCACCTTTAATAAAAGATAAGATATTTTCTAACCTTAGCGCAATATCAAACTCCGCTAAAATAAGTTGTTTCTTCTCTATCTTCATTGGCAAGCTAGAAGCTATATGGTCAGCTAATTTAGAAGAGTTCTCAAGCTCTAAAATAGCAGCTACTAAATCTGAGGGAATACGATCTTCATAAGATATATATTCTCTAAACTTATCTTTTAAAGCTCTGGTTGCTGCTTTTACCTCAGTAGCATCACCATTTTTCTCCTCCAACTTACTGATATCTGCACTAAAATAATTAGGCTGATCATAAAATTGGTTAATTTTTACCCTATATTTAGTTTCTATTAACAATTTAATAGTGCCATCTGGCAACTTCAACATTTGGATAATATTACCAACAACCCCTACATCATGCAGGTCAGCTCTTTTCACAGCATCTATATTAGGAAATTTTTGCGTAACTAGACAAATTTGCTTGTTTGTTTTCATTGCAACATCTAGCGATGATAATGATTTTTCTCTGCCAACAAATAACGGGAAAATCATATCAGGAAAAACTACTACATCTCTAAGTGGAAGAGTTGGTATAGCCTCAAGAAAAGTATTTTTCTTTGTTTTATCAGACATTTTAGCTAACTTTTTCTTGCTTAATTTTAGTAGTTTTTCTTTTAGCGGTTTTTTTGCCAGCTTCTGATATTTTTTCTATTTTTGGCTGTTTTCCATCAATAAAATGATCAGCCTCTATAGTAACTTTTTTAGCTCCTTTACTGCTAGGAAGCTCATACATAGTATCTAATAGAACAGATTCCATAATCGCCCTTAACCCTCTTGCACCAGTGCCTCTTTTTATAGCTTTTTGAGCAAAGGATTCAAGAGCTTGCTTGGTAAAAACTAAATCTGTATTTTCCATATTAAATAATTTTTGATATTGCTTAACTAGAGCATTCTTAGGCTCTGTTAAAATCTTTATCAAATCACCTTCACTTAAATCAGCTAAAGGAGCAATAATTGGTAATCTACCTATAAATTCAGGTATTAAGCCATATTTAACTAAATCATTAGGCTCAATACTAGTTATTATATCACTCATTTTAACATTTTTAATATCGCGTACATCAGCAGAAAAACCAATTGACACCCCTCTACCTTTGCTCGATACTATTTTTTCAAGCCCCTCAAAAGCACCAGCACAAATAAATAAAATATTGCTAGTATCTACCTGCAAATATTCTTGTTGTGGATGTTTTCTACCACCTTGTGGAGGAACTGATGCAACAGTACCTTCTATAATTTTTAATAAGGCCTGCTGAACTCCTTCCCCTGATACATCTCGTGTTATTGAAGGATTATCAGATTTACGAGAAATTTTATCTATTTCATCAATATAAACAATTCCTCTCTGAGCCCTCTCAACATTATAATCAGCTGATTGT
>CAXPEK010000193.1:0-5412 GCA_964216065.1 Candidatus Actinomarina sp. | reverse complement strand
CTTTAAAACTGTTTTTAGTTAATAATATTAGCTTCAGAAATTTTAAGCTAAAATTGCAGGACTAGCCTTAGCTAATTTAAAATTTTAGCTTGGAATTTATGGAGTTAAAATTGCAGAATAAAAATAGGTTTAAAGATGGGTATTGGTATAATAATTATAAATTAAAATCTTCAATAACAGGATAAGTTCTTGGATTAAATAACTGATAATGCCACCATTCATTACGATAAAAATCCCAACCAGCTTCAGTCATTATTGCTAATAATAAGAGCCTATTTTTTTGTGCTTGTAGAGCAATATCTCGATTACCATGATAAGCAAGCTTAGAAAAATGATCAAATTCAGTACCCATATCCAGATCATTATTATTTTGATCTGTGAGTGTTAAATCAACAGCTATGCCTCGGCAATGTGGTATTGAACCAGTATTAGGATTTGATACGAAATCTTGATCTAAAGAAAATAATAATTTTTGTACTGCCAGAGGACGAAAAGCATCAAAAATTCTAAGTTTAAGCTTAAAATTTTGAGCAATTTTGCTTGCTTTAAGTAGTGAAGAATAAGCGTCTTCATGCAGATAGCAAAGAGATTTTTTATAGAGCTTTCGCTTTACAAAATTTTGTTTTGTGCTATATTTTAAGTCCAAAATAATATTTTTATTAGTAGCTGTAATTTGTTTTAACATGAAAAAAATAAAAGATTTATTTAAAATAAAAAATACCCCGAAATCTAGGATTAAGCAAGCTATTTTAGATAATAATATTACTTTACTGCAATATTATTTAAATAATATGTCAGTAAATATCAATGAAAGAGATACTAATTACCATACATTATTAGATATTGCATGTTTAAATCGTAGAATAGAAATTATGAAGCTACTAGTAGAATATAATGCAAGATTAGGAATTTTGCTTTTTCAAATTGAAAGCGAAGCTGAATTTACTGCCATAATTGATGATTTGCATTCAGTAAAATATAATTTGAATAATGTAGATCAATTAGGCATTACCCCTATTTATTATGCTCATATTATGGGTTTTTCAGAAGTATATAATAAGTTAATTTCTTATAATGCTAAAGAACTTAATATAAATATTAAGAGTCAAGATCAAGATAATGGCACTAAAAGCTACATTAATTTAATAGGTAATGCCTAGTTAGATTTGCTGACTAAATATCATATATTAACTATTGTTAATAGCCTCATTTTGTAGGGCAAATATTTTTTTACAGCCAATTAATGCTAATTTATACATTTCTTCAAATTCAGCTTTGTTAAATGAATTTCCTTCTGCGCTTGCTTGTATTTCAATAATTGTGTCATTATTAGCTAGAATAAAATTGGCATCAACATCAATATTGGCGTCCTCCAGATAGTCTAGGTCAATAATAGCTTGATTTGCCATAATACCACAAGAAATTGCAGCTACATTTTTGGTAAGAGGGTTTTTTTTAATAAGGCCTTTTTGCAAAAGCTTATTAATGCATAATGCTAAAGCAACATAACCTCCGCTAATTGCAGCTGTTCTGGTGCCACCATCAGCTTGTAATACATCGCAATCAATAAAAATTTGTCTTTCTCCAAGTAATGATAAATTTAATGAGGCGCGTAGACTGCGTCCAATTAATCTTTGAATTTCTTGTGTTCTACCGCTTATTTTACCTGATCTAACTTCTCTTTCGATGCGGCTATGAGTAGAGCGAGGTAACATAGCATAGCTTGCAGTAAGCCAGCCTTTATTGGTTCCTCTTAAGAATCTCGCTGTTTCATCAACAAAGCTTGCAGTACATAATAATTTAGTCTGGCCGAAACTTATTAAGCAAGAACCTTCAGCGTGACAATTAACATTAGTTTCGATAGAAATTTCCCTAGTTTCTGCATAACTGCGTTTTGATGAACGTATAATCATGATATTAATTTTATATTTATTCTTTTTGATTGAGATTTATAAATTACTACATCTTGTTGTAATTAACAGCATAAAATTATTTTATAAATGCGCTTCTAAGATTAATAATTTTCACAGGAGCTAAATTTACTTTGCAAATTGACAAAATAGGTTATAGTTATAAAGTTTTTTTAATTATTAATAACTAAAATGTCTCAACAAGACCAAAATAATAACAACATAGCTGCAGAAAATAAAGAGATAAATGACCAAGCAGAAGAGCAACAACTAAATAGCGAAACTCAAGAAGAAGTTAAGTCAGAAAATAGTGCTGCAAAAATAGAAGAAGAGTTGAATAACAAAATATTGAGATTAGCAGCAGAGCTAGAAAATACGCGCAGAAGATCTGAACAGCAAACTTCAGAATTAAAAAAATATGCTATTAGCGATTTTGCTAAAGAAGTAATAGGTGTATTAGAAAATTTTTATCTAATAATGGCTAATGCCCCAATAAAAGAAATATCTCAAAATAAAGCAATAAATGACTTTTTTGAGGGAGTAAAAATAACACATAATGATTTACTAAAACTATTTGAAAAAAATGGCATAAAAAGAATTTACCCTTTAGAGGAAAAATTTGATCATCATACACAGCAAGTAGTTAGTCAGGTTGAAAGTAAGAAAGAATCGGGTACTGTAATACAGGTATTACAGGCTGGATATATTTTAAATGACCGCCTTTTAAAAGAGGCCTTGGTAGTGGTAGCTAAATAAGCTGCTATTTTCATTATGCGTTTTAATCGATATTAAAAGGTATAAAATGAGTAAAATATTAATAGATGCAGTATATCCACAGGAAATTAGAGTAGCAAAAATCTCTAAAGATAATAAAATTGTTAATTTTGATTATCAATCACTGACTAAAAAGCAGTTAAAAGGTAATATATATTTAGCTAAAGTTACAAGAGTAGAGCCTTCACTGCAGGCCGCTTTTGTAGAATATAGCCATAACAAACATGGTTTTCTGCCATTTGCTGAAATTCACACAGATTATTACCAATTGCCTGCAGAAGATAGAAAAAAGCTAGAAGAATTAGACCCTGTTGAAGAAGCTAAAATTAGCGGCAGATCAGGACGTTATAAAAAAATTGCTAAAACAGGTAATGATAATTATGATGCTGAAGATGGTGAAAAAATACTTCAAGCTAAAAAATTACGCCTTACAGAACAATATAAGATACAAGAAGTTATCAAAAAAAATCAGTTAATTTTGGTTCAAGTTATAAAAGAAGAAAGGGGTAATAAAGGTGTTTCTCTCTCTAGTTATATTTCCTTAGCGGGAAGATATTGCGTTTTAATGCCTAATAGTGGCTCTAGGTCAGGTGGAATTTCCAAAAGAATTGAAAATATCTCAGATAGAAAAAGGCTAAGAGATTTGGTTAGGGGCTTTAAATTACCTAAAGGTACGAGTATTATTCTAAGAACAGCAGTAGTAGGAAAAAATGACAATGATATAGAAAGAGATTATAACTATTTAGTAAATTTATGGAACAATATTAGGCAAGAGACCCTTACCTCTTCAGCTCCTGCCCTTATATATCAAGAAGCAGATGTCATCAAAAGGTCGATCAGAGATTATTATGACGAAGATGTTGAGCAAATTATTGTAGAAGGAAGTGAAGCGCTCAGCAAATTAAAAAAATTACTAAAAGCTATAAATAGTGATTCTTTGAAAAAAATAAAAGAACATAGAAGTAAAGTAGCTATTTTCCAGAGTTTTAAATTAGAAGATGAAATTAGCCAATTTTACAGCACTATAGCTCAGTTAGATTCAGGTGGTTATTTGGTAATTAACATTACTGAGGCTTTAGTATCAATAGATGTAAACTCAGGCAGAGCAACTAAGCAGCGTTCTGTGGAAGAAACTGCCTTAAAGACTAATTTAGAAGCAGCAAAGGAAGTAGCAAGGCAATTACATTTAAGGGACTTATCTGGGTTAATAGTAGTAGATTTTATTGATATGATAGAGCTAGAAAATCGTAAGGCTTTAGAGCGTGAATTGCGTAAAGCTTTTGAGCATGATCGAGCCAGAATACAAATTAGCAGGGTAAGTAATTTTGGCTTAGTAGAAATGTCTAGGCAAAGATTAAAACCAAGCCTAATAGAAACTAATACTATAGACTGTCCTAATTGTTCGGGTACCGGCTATGTTAAATCTTATGATTCTCTTGCTGTAGAAATTTTTCGTGCTATCAGCCATGAGGTTGTTTCTAAAAAAATAGCTGCTCTGAGAATTTATGGTTCAGTGAATTTAATCTCTTATATCACTAATTTTAGAAGAAAAAATATTGCTGTGTTAGAGCAAGACAATAATATAAATTTATTCTTTTTTATGCGTAATTCTTTTAGTGATAAAGATTTTAGAATTGAGACATTAAAAGAAATCACTTTGGAAGATAAAGAGCATTTAGAGCATGATATTACTTATAATATAAATCTCAAACAGAGCAAAGCTACTCCTAATAAAAATGATGCTAAAAAAGAATATAGTTTAGTTAGAAATATCTTTAAAAAACTCTCTAATTAATTAGAGAGTTTTAGAATAAATAATTTTTGCTTCTGGAAAAATAGTGGTAATTTTTTTAAATTCTGGGCTATCTTTAAACAAATTTATATTTTTTTCTTTGAGTTCTTCTTCTTGTTCAGCCAAGCTATTACTCTGGCTAGTAAAACCGCTATCTAAAATAACATTTAGCTTATATTGAAATAATTGTTCTATTTTTAGGCTTAGTTTTTCCTTGAAACTATGAGGTAATGCTAATTTTTGTTCAAGTCTGATATGCTGAGTAGTTATTTCTTTTATTATAACGTTATCTCTTAACAGATTATAATATAGAGGTTCTTGCTCTTTAAAATATGCTACAAAATTATTTGGTTCACTGGGCAAGTTTGAGAAGGTAGAATGCTGTTTTTCAGGGTGTGTAGAAATATTTTGCTGCTCATGATTAGCAGAAACTATGCTTTTTTTTTACTTCAGTTATGATTTTATTTAAATTATAACTGCTGCTTAGGTGGCAAATTCTTATTAAAGCCATTTCAAGTGCTTGAAATTGATTAGGGCTTAAATTTATTTCATTAACTGCTTTTAGGAGCATTTGCCAAATAGGAGTTAAGGCTGAGATGGTAAGCTTTTGTGCTAATAATTTGATGTCATTTTCAATGGCTGAGCTAACTTTAATTTCTTTAAAACTATCTGCTAAAATATTTGCTTTGCTTAATAAATAAGTAATTTCTAATAAATCATTTACAATGTTTTTAACTTCTGCTCCTGAATTACAGATTTGTTGTGCTTTGTTTAATACTTCTATGATATTACCTGTAACTAAGTCATTGTATAAAGTAAAAGATTTTTCTAAGTCAGCATAACCAAGGCTATTTCTTATCGCTTCAACAGTGAGGTTGTTGTTAGTTACTAAGCGCATTTGATCCAATAAAGATAATGCATCTCTAACCGAGCCTC
>CAXPEK010000192.1:0-3265 GCA_964216065.1 Candidatus Actinomarina sp. | reverse complement strand
TATATCTGCTTTATTCTGCTCTATTATAGCACCTATTTTAAGTAATAATTCCTCTTTAATAGCGGCAAAGATTTTTGAATCTATTTCACTTACCATGCATAATATTTTTATTTCTAATGCTGAATCTGCAAATCTATCAAAATTTACAATTAAAATTTGCTCATTATCAATTTTAGGATGCTCAAGAATAAACTGTTTGATTTCAGCCATTATAGCTGGAAGCTTGTTAAAATCATCATATCTAACCCCTATTCTTTCATCTATTCTGCGGTGCGACATGCGCGAAGGGTTTTCTACTGTGATGGTTGCAAATAATGAGTTGGGTACATAAATTGGTCTTTTATTGAAGTTTCTAATTACAGTTTGACGCCAACCAATAGATTCTACTACTCCTTCTATTTCTTTATCTGCCGATCTTATCCAATCTCCTATTTTAAAGGGACGATCTAAATAAATCATAATCGCACCAAAAAAATTGGCTAATAAGTCTTTAGCAGCAAAACCAACTGCAATACCGCTAACACCGCCTAGAGCTAATACGCCATTTATATTTAAACCAAAACTCTGTATTATTATCAATATTGCCACAATATAGATAATAATTTTAAGCAGTTTAACTGTGGCATTAATTGCTGTCGCTCTATCACTATTAGCTTTGGCACCACTAATATATACAGATTCTAGCTTATTTAATAATAATATTGAAAAGTGAGCTATACCATAAATAATAATTAGCTCTCTAGCATGAGCTAAAAATTCTACTATGTCAAAAGTAAATTTTTGACTAATTATTTCAATAATATAAGTCAAAGAAAATAATAAAACAAAAATTTTACTAGGCTTTTCTAAAGCAAAAGATAATATATCGTCCCAAATTAATTTTGTCTTTTTAGCTTTGTTTTTTAGAATACTAACTATTCTAATTAAAGAAAAATAACTTAAAAAAGATATGATTATTATAAGCAATAATTTTAATTCAAATGAGTAGCTTGTAATTAAATTAGTAAGATTAGACATTTTAACTTAACTATTTATTTAAATTTTAATGTTATAATTTTATCTGGATTATTCACCATTCCGTTAGCAAATGATTTGCCTTTTTTTATCTGATCTACAAATTCCATTCCTTTAATTACCTGACCCCATATAGTATATTGTCCATCTAAGTGGTAAGAATCTTCTAACACAATAAAAAATTGGCTATCTGCTGAGTTAGGATTGGCAGCTCTTGCCATAGAAACCATGCCTCTTTTATGAGCAACATCTGAAAATTCTGCCTTAATATTCTGACCACTACCCCCAGTTCCTGTTCCAGTAGGATCTCCTGTTTGAGCCATAAAACCATCTATTACTCTATGAAAAACTATGCCATCATAAAAACCTTCCTTAACTAATTCACTAATTCTAGCTACATGATTGGGAGCTATTTCTGGCAAAAGCTCTATTTCTACTGTGCCATCTTTTAATTCTAGTAATAAAATATCATTATTTGTTTTGTTTGCCATTAGATTATAAGTAAAAGTTATATTTAAAGTTAAAATTAATAAAATTTTTTTCATCGTAGCTCCTTTGGTAGATTAAAAATTATATTTTCTTTTGTACCATTAATTTGCGTGATGTTAACTAAAAAATTTATTTTTAAGTAATTAATTAATTCATCTACTAAATTTTCTGGTGCTGATGCCCCAGCTGTAATAGCTATATTAGTACAATTATTAAACCATGCTAGCTCTATTTCTTCCTTGCCTGAAATAAGATAGCTTTTAATATTATTTTCTATACCTATATCTCTTAACCTATTAGAATTTGAGCTATTTTTACTACCAATAACCAGCAACAAATCAACTTTATTAACTAAGTTTTTAACAGCATTTTGCCTATTTTGAGTAGCATAGCATATATCCGCAGTTTGCGGTTCATTTATCTTAGGAAATTTGCTTTTTAAAATATCTATAATCTCTTTAGTATCATCAATGCTAAGGGTAGTTTGTGTAGTATATGCTAAATTTTCAGGATTTGTTACTTGTATATTTTTAGCTTGCTCTTTATTTTCGATTAAAATTACTTTTTGTTCTATTCTACCGCTTGTGCCCTCTACTTCTGGATGTCCTGCATGGCCAATCAATATTATTTCTTTATGTTCTTTAGCAAGACTAACAACCCGATTATGAACTTTTTTAACTAAAGGACAGGTTGCATCAAAAATTTGTGCAGCTTTTTTTTCTGAATCATACTCAACCTGCTTTGATACTCCGTGGGCGCTATATATAGTAATTGCACCTTGGGGAATTTCCGCAATATCATCAACAAAAACAGCACCTTTTGCCTGCAATGATTCGACTACATATTTATTATGAACTATTTCATGCTTAATGTATATTGGCGGACCAAATTTCTCAAGAGCCCGCTCTACTATAGCTATGGCCCTTTCTACTCCAGCACAAAAACCCCGAGGATTAGCTAAAAATAAATTAAGTGTTTTTTTTGTTTTTGAAGTCGCTTGCATCAGCTATTTTATTCTGTTTTGACCTAGCTATGATAACTGAATTCTGTTTAATGTCATTAGTTATTGTGCTACCTGCTCCAATTATCGACCCTTTACCAATATGTAAGGGTGCAATTAAAGCAGAATTAGAACCTATAAAAACTTCATCTTCTATAATAGTTTTATGTTTTTTAAAACCATCATAGTTACAGGTAATACTACCCGCCCCTATATTAACTTCTGCCCCTATTTCACTATCGCCAATGTAACTTAGATGATTAATTTTACTAGAAAATTTAATCACTGAGTTTTTTATTTCAACAAAATTACCAATTTTTACCTTACTAGCAATTTTACTTTTAGGTCTAATTCTAGCATATGGGCCAATTTCTACCTCTGCATCAATTACTGCATCTTCAATATATGAAAATGCTTTAATTGTCACTTTATCACCTATTTCTACATGTGCAAATATTGTAACATTAGGCTCAATAACTACATCCTTACCAAATTTAATATTATGGCCTAAATAGCATGATTCTGGATCAATTAACGTCACACCTTGTGTAAGAGCATTATTACAATTCATCATCAAATAATATTTAGTAGCATTTGCTAACTCAAATTTATTATTAACCCCTTGTACTTCTGTCGAGCTTACTTCTATATAAGTGCTGTCTTTAGCTAACTGATTTAGCTTCGCAATAACATCAGTTAAATAATATTCTTTTTTTATGTTATTATTATCAATTTTATCAATTAAGGCACGGGCTATATTTA
>CAXPEK010000191.1:0-4427 GCA_964216065.1 Candidatus Actinomarina sp. | reverse complement strand
AAAATATTTTAGCTATAGGAAACGCAATTTGTGATATAATTTTTCAAGTAGAAGAAAATGTCTTAGAGCAGTTTTCGTTACCTAAAGGAGGTATGGTTTTATTCGATAAAAGGCAATGTTCTGCTCTATTAGAATATTTAAAAAATCATAATAATATTTTTACTATTACCTCTGGTGGTTCAGCAGCAAATACGCTAAATTTTTTGAGTCAATATGGTTTAAATTCTCGATTTATTTGTAATATTGCAGATGGTTATTATGGTACAAAATACCTTACAGAAATGCAGAATAAGCAAATTAAATTGTATAATACTCATGTTAAAGACCAAGGTGAAACAGCTAAATCAATTATTCTAGTTACTCCTGATGGTGAAAGAACTATGTGTACTTATTTAGGCTGTGCTTCAGAGATAAATATTGATCTTGCAGAGGAAAATTATATTACTTCTGGAACATTTTTTTATATAGAAGGTTATTTGTGGGATAGATTAATGACTAAACAAGCTATTACCAGCTTAATAAATTTAGTACATTTAAAAGGTGGTAAAGTAGCATTATCTTTATCTGATTCTTTTTGTGTTACAAGGCATTTGGTAGAATTTTCAGCCTTGGTACAAGAAAAAATAGATATTTTATTTGCTAATGAGGCAGAAATTTTAGCTTTATATAAGCTTAATTCCTTAAGTTCAGAAAATTTACATTTATTACAGGCTAAAGTAAGAGAGAGTAACTTAAATTTAATGATTATTACTAGAGGAAAGCAAGGTTCTATTATTATTAGTAAGCAAGAGATCGCAACTATTGACACTATAGCTAAAGAGGCTGTAGATTCAACCGGAGCAGGAGATGCATTTGCTGCTGGCTTTATCTATGGTTATATAAGTGGTTTTTCTAATATTAATGCTGCCCATATTGGTAATAATTTAGCTGGTCAGGTTGTTAGTTATATTGGCGCTAGACCAGAAATAACCTTACCTAAAAATATTGATGAAATTGAATATATAAATGAAATTAAGGCTGCAAAGATCTCCTAATATTGTTAATTTTATCAATATTTTTATTTTAGGTATAGCTAGTGGTTTGCCCCTAGCTTTGATATTATCTACCTTATCTATATGGTTACAAGAATTAGGAATTTCTAAAACAGCAATTGGCTTATTTGCTTTTGTTACTTCTCCTTATAGCTTGAAATTTTTATGGTCACCTTTTATTGATGGTTTAAAGATTCCTGTTTTAACAAAAAAATTTGGTCTAAGAAAATCTTGGTTATTTATTCTACAATTATTATTATTTGTTAATATTTTTTGTTTAAGTCTTAGCTCACCTCTTGATAATTTATATTATACAGCTTTACTAACATTATTAATTTCTTTTTTTTCTGCTTCACAAGATATAGTAATTGATGCATATAGAATTGAGATTTTTGCCCAAAAAGATCAGGGTTTTGGTGCAACTTTATTAGTATATGGTTACCGTATTGGCATCTTAATTTCTACTGCTGGGGCTTTAATTATTGCAGATATGGTTAATTTTATGTTTAGCTATCAAATCATGTCCGGTTGCTTTTTATTTTTTGCTTTTTATAGCCTAACTATGAATCAGGTTACTAATGCATATCAGAAAGAACGAATTTCTCTAATAAGCTGGATTAATAAATATGTAAAACAGCCCTTTATTGATTTTAAGCAACGGGAGAATTATGGATTAATTATATTATTTGTAATTTTATATAAGTTAGGTGATGCTTTTGCTGGAATTATGTTGCCACCATTTATTCTTGATTTAGGTTTTAGTAAATTAGATATTGCTTTTTATGTAAAAACTATAGGCTTAATAGCTACTTTATTAGGTGCTTTATTTGGGGCAGTTATTACTAAGAAATTAAAGATTTATCAGGGCTTAATGTTAGCTGGAATATTACAATTATTAACAAATTTGATATTTTGTGTACAAGCATATATCGGCAAAAATAGTTTGTTTCTGGCTATAACAATTTTATCAGAAAATTTTGCAGCTGGAATGGGTACAATTATTTTTGTAGCATATATAAGTGGTTTATGTAATGTCAAGTATAGTGCAACTCAATATGCTTTACTTAGCTCTGTAGCTGCGATAGCCAGAACTTGGCTTTCTAGTAGCTCTGGTTACGTTGCTGATCATGTCAATTGGATAGAATTTTTTATTTTTTCTGCTTTACTTGCACTGCCAGCTCTTATATTGCTAAAATATATTAGTAAGTCAAAGATTATTTAGTAAGGTAGAAAATGATTATAGGAATTTTAAAAGAAGTTAAAGATAGCGAAAAAAGAGTTGCTCTATCACCTGTAGCGACAGCTGAATTGGTAAATGCTGGTCATGAAGTTTTAATTGAACATAATGCTGGTTTAGAGGTTGGTTATAGTAATGCTAATTATCAAGAAACTGGGGCAAAAATAGTACAAGATGCACAAGCTTTATTTGCTAAAGCTGAATTAATAGTTAAGGTTAAAGAGCCTCAGCCAGAAGAAATAGAACAATTTAGAGCTGGACAAATTTTATTTTCTTATTTGCATTTAGCAGCAGAGGAAAAGCTGACCAAGTCATTGTTGAAAAAAAATATTATAGCTATTGCCTATGAGACAGTAACCGACCAAGCTAATAATTTAGTTTTGTTAAAGCCTATGAGTGAGGTTGCGGGAAGAATTGCAGCACAAGTTGGGGCTTTAACCTTGCAAAATAATAATTCTGGTAAAGGAATTTTATTAGGAGGTGTAACCGGAGTTCCTGCGGCTAATGTATTAATTTTGGGTGGAGG
This sequence comes from Candidatus Actinomarina sp., assembly GCA_964216065.1. Taxonomy (GTDB): domain Bacteria; phylum Pseudomonadota; class Alphaproteobacteria; order Rickettsiales; family JABIRX01; genus JABIRX01. Next base: position 1,633 of record CAXPEK010000191.1, on the reverse strand, counting down.
TATAGTTGGTGCTAATGCTGCAGAAGTTGCTTCTGGTATGGGCGCAAATGTGGTGATATTAGATAAATCTTTAAAGAGAATAGAAGAATTAAATAATAGATTTGGTTTAAATATTAGAAGTTATTATAGCAATAAGCAGCTCTTAGCTCATTATGTGCAAAATGCAGATTTAATTATAGGAGCAGTTTTAGTAGCAGGGGCCAAAGCTCCCAAAATAGTTAGTAGAGAATTAATAAAAACCATGTCACCTGGCTCGGTAATAGTTGATGTCGCAATAGATCAAGGTGGCTGTTTTGCAACAAGCAAAGCTACAACTCATTCCAATCCTACTTATATGGTTGATGGGGTTGTACATTATTGTGTGACCAATATGCCAGCAGCTGTTGCTAAAACTGCTGCACAGGCATTAGAAAATGCTATTATGCCTTATATTTTACAATTAGCTAATTTAGGTTATAAAAATGCTTTTAAATTAGATGCGGGATTTTTATCTGGTTTAAATATTTATAAAGATAAAATCACTATAGCAGCAGTAGCAGAGCAATTTAACTTACCTTATGTAAATTCGGCTAATTTATTTTAAAATGAAGATTATTATTACTAATTATAAAGCTAAAACGATTTTAGGGATATACCCAGAAGAGCAATTAAAGCCAAGAGATATATTAATTAGTCTAATTATTACTTTTAATGGTAATAAAGCAGCAACAAGTGATGATATTGTTAATACTATAGATTATGATCAAATTGGCTTGCTAATCGAACAATTAACTGTTGCTAAAAAATATGCGTTAATTGAGGCTTTAGTTTCGGTTATGGGCAATAATTTGCTAGAAAAATTTCCATTAATTAAACAAGTAACAGTTAAAATTGCTAAGCCACAAATTTTGCAGCAGGCAGAGTTAGTCTCGGTAGAAGAAGTGTTTACAAGAGTATAATACCAAATCACATCTTTAAATCTGCTTTTATTCTTCAATTTTAACTCCATAAATTCCAAGCTAAAATTTTGCATTAGCTAAGGCTAGTCCTGCATTTTAGCTTAAAATTTCTGAAGCTAATATTAGTCTAAAAACAGTTTCATAAATGGGAATTGGTATAATTTAATATATGTTTGAGTGAATTACTTATTTGTTAAAATCTTTCTTGCTAACTCAAAATAAAGCATTTTATTTTCTTGGTTAGCTGAGGTAATTAAACTTGATTTATTTATTCCACAAGCATAAGTTAAAGAAGCGTCAAAATATTTATTGCCTGAAAATATAGTTTTAATTCCAACTCCTGATAATCTTCCGGAGCTGCCATCATATTTGCTCTTAACATAGCCATAATCAAAAAATGGTTCTATGTTGAAATTATTAAAATAAAGCCATCTTGTTCCAACATATGTTGTTTCAGTTTCTTTTCTTAGTTTCCATTTGGTTGGTATAAATTTACCAAGGTTTAAGTTAACATGATTTCTAATATAATAACCATAATCACCACTAATATTATTTTCTCTAAATCCTCTTACTGAATAATAGCCACCAACAGAAAATTGCTCAGAACCAAAAAGAGTGTTTTTTGATAATTGACTATCAAATTCAGTAGTAAAAGCTATTGGTATTTTAGTTTTAGGGATATTAAATTTTTGTGA
>CAXPEK010000190.1:0-7412 GCA_964216065.1 Candidatus Actinomarina sp. | reverse complement strand
TTTTTAATGGTAGATCCTAAAATGCTCGAATTATCAGTATATGATGGCATACCACATTTACTCAGTCCTGTTGTGACTGAGCCACGCAAGGCGGTGCAAGTATTAAAATGGGCAGTGCATGAAATGGAAAATCGTTATCGCCTTATGTCTTCACTTGGGGTAAGAAATATTTCGGGATATAATCAGGCAATTAAACAAGCAGTTGCGAATAAAAAAACCTTAACCAGAACTGTGCAAACAGGTTTTGACGCAGAATCTGGTAAGCCTATTTTTGAAGAAGTAGAATTAGATATGCAAACATTGCCTTTTATTGTGATTATTATCGATGAAATGGCAGATTTAATGCTAGTAGCTGGCAAAGAAATTGAAGCATATATTCAGCGTTTAGCACAAATGGCTAGAGCGGCTGGAATCCATTTAATTGTTGCAACTCAAAGACCTTCTGTAGATGTTATAACTGGTGTAATTAAAGCTAATTTTCCTACTAGAATTAGTTTTCAAGTTACCTCAAAAGTTGACTCCAGAACAATTTTAGGAGAGCAAGGAGCTGAGCAATTATTAGGAATGGGCGACATGCTATATATGTTAGGTGGTAGTAAGTTAACCAGAGTGCATGGAGCATTTATAGATGATAAAGAAGTGTCAGCAGTAGTTAATTATTTAAAAAAACAGGCTAAACCTGAATATATTAACAGCATTTTTCAGTCAGGTGAAGATGAGGGTAATTATGGGGGTGATTATAGTGGTGAATCTAATGATAATAAAGATGAGTTATATGATAAAGCTGTTAATATAGTCTTAAGTGAGAAAAAAGTATCTACTTCTTTTATTCAAAGGCAATTGCGAATAGGCTATAATAGAGCAGCTAATATCGTAGAACAGATGGAAGAAGAGGGGGTTATATCTGCGGCTAGTGCTACAGGTAAAAGAGAAATATTAGTTAATAATTAAAGAATATTGATTAATATAGACAAACTTAATTAAAGATAGAATTAAATAAATGAAAAATTTTGATACAGATATTGTGGTTATAGGGGCAGGACCTGTGGGTTTATTTGCAGTTTTTGAGGCAGGGCAATTAAATATGAAATGTCATGTTATTGATACGCTTGAATTTACCGGAGGTCAGTGTAAGGCCTTATATCCAGAAAAGCCAATTTATGATATACCAGCATATCCAGAAATAAAAGCAGCTGAATTAATTAGTAAATTAGAAGCACAAATTAAACCACATGAACCAGTTTTTCATCTTAATAATCAAGTGGTTAAGTTAATTAAATATTCTGATTATTATGAAGTAACGACTAATCAAGAAATTAACATAAAATGTAAAGCAGTTATAATAGCTGCTGGCTGTGGTGCTTTTGGTCCGAATAGACCTCCTCTGCAAGATATAGAAAAATATGAAGCAACTGGTTCAGTAAAATATTTGGTAAATAAAATTGCTGAATATGAAAATAAAGATGTAGTAATTGCAGGTGGTGGTGATTCAGCGGTAGATTGGGCTTTGTCTCTTGCACCTGTTGCTAGGTCATTATCTATAATTCATAGAAGGGCAAAATTTAGGGCTGCGCCAAATTCAGTTAGTCAATTAAATGAATTAGTTAAGCTTGGTAAGATTAATATGGTTGTACCATATCAGCTACATAGTTTAAAAGGCGAAAATGGTAAATTAGCAGAAGTAATTTTAGCTGATATGGATGGTCATGAGAAGGCAATTAAAGCTGATGTTTTATTGCCATTTTACGGTCTTTCTATGGAGCTTGGACCTATTGCTAATTGGGGCTTAAATATAGATAAAAAACATATAGCTGTTAATCAAGCAACTATGGAAACTAACATAGCAAGAATTTTTGCGATTGGAGATATTGCACATTATGTCGGTAAGTTAAAATTAATATTAACTGGTTTTAGTGAAGCAGCTTTTGCAGTGCATAGTGCTTATAAATATGTGTTTCCAGATATTCCTTTACATTTTGAATATTCTACTACAAAAGGTATAGCACATAAAGAGGCGTCATAAATGTTGTTAAAATTAGCTGATAGAAAATTAATCGAGATATCAGGTCGTGATAAGGAGAGTTTCTTACAGGGGTTAATTACTAATGATATAATGAAAATAAAAGAGCAGGGTATAATATTTTCTGCTTTTTTATCTGCACAAGGAAAGTTCTTAGCAGATTTTTTTATTTTTCAGCATAATGATAATTTAATTATAGATATTAATGAAATTTTTATTGAAAATTTTATAGCTAAATTACAGCTTTATAAATTAAATAGTATCGTAAATATCAAAAAAATTGAAGCTACTATTTTTATTGATGAGAATTTAAATAATAATTATTTAAATTCTTATCTAGACCCAAGAAAATTAGATTCTTGGCAAAGAGTTTATGATTTTAACATTAAAATAACTAATTATAATAGTGATAAAATAGTTGATTACCATAAGTTAAGATTTAAGCATAAGTTAATTGACGGATCTTTTGATTTAATTATAGATAAATCATATATTTTAGAATTTGCTTATAATGAAATTAATGCAATATCTTTTTCAAAAGGATGTTATGTGGGGCAAGAAGTTACCGCTAGAACTTACCATCGAGGTATAATCAGAAAGGAAATAATATTTGTTAAAGCCTCCAAGTTAGGACAATCTATTATAGAAGAAAATAAGCTATTTATTGATGGTAAAAAGGTAGGAATAATATGCCATAAATCTTGTGATAATTATATAGTACTTATAAAAAAAGATTATACTAATCGTTTTTTATAAGGGAGAGTAATATAATTTTTATTCTCTTTTACCTGTGCTAATACCTGGTCTGGCGGAAGCAATGGTATCACCAGCGCCAGGAGGTAGCGTTGTTATTCCAGATGCAAAATTAGCTGTAGTAGCTTGACCTATAGAAGCTTTATTAACATTAGCTATACCAGTTAAACCAGCAACTCCTCCTGGATTTTCAAGAATATTTCTTAAAGTATCATCTATATTTGCTAAAAAGGTGGGTTCTGATATCGCCCCACCAAATTCTGGTAGTCCATCGGTAGATCCGATAGGCGCTTCATTTGAAGTACCCATATTAGCTGAACCACCAGGGTTAATGCCAGCTTTTTTCCCCGCAGAAATTTGTGATTGTATTGCAGATGAAATTCCATTTTCAATTGGTGGTACCGACATAAATAGCTACTTGTTTATTTAATAATATTATATTACAAAGTTAAGTTAATTAAAAGGAGTTTTTATGGCACAAATATTTTGGTTGTTTTTATTATGGTTATTTCCTAAAACTGTATTATCGTCTGAATTGCAAGTCAACACTAGTATAGCTAATAAAATTACTCTATTTTTAGAATTTTTACTGACACCTTTGGTTAATTTTTTATCTTTTTTATTTTTGGGCGCCAAATTAACTATATTGGGCTATGATTTAACTCTTACTATATGTGGTTTTCCTTTGTTAGTTATTTGGCTAATCGCAGGTGGGGTGTTTTTCACTATTAAATTGAGATTTGTAAATCTCACATTATTTAGTCATGCTCTAAAAGTAGTTAGAGGGAAATATAAAGAAGAAACTAGTGATGCACCAGGTAAAATATCCCATGCACAAGCATTATTTACGGCTGTTTCTGCAACTGTGGGTTTGGGAAATATTGCAGGAGTTGCTATAGCTATTAGTTTAGGAGGACCTGGCGCTATTATCTGGATGATGATTGCCGCTTTTTTTGGTATGTCTACTAAATTTGCAGAAGTTACGCTTGGACACAAATATCGTAAATTTGATCAAGAGGGTCACTTATTAGCAGGGCCTTTTTATTATTTAGAGTCTGGTCTATTAAAGAAAAATATGCCAAGATTAGGTAAATATTTAGCTATAATTTATGCTTATTGCTGTGTTTTAGGAGCTATAGGTGCTGGTCTTATGTTTCAGGCAAATCAAAGTGTTGCTATAATTGCAGATAGTTTTGCGTTAAATAGTTTCAGTAAATTGTTATTAGTGATTATTCTTACATTATTGCTAGCATTTATTTTACTTGGAGGCATAACTAGAATAGCTAAAATTACGGAAAAAATTGTTCCTTTTATGGCAATTACTTATATTTTATGTTGCTTAGTTATATTATTTTTTAACTATACTCAAATTCCTGATGCGATACTTTTTATGTTTTATGCTGCTTTTAATGGCGATGCATTTTATGGAGGTGTAATAGGAGCAATAATTCAAGGTGTAAAAAGATCAGCATTTTCTAATGAGGCTGGGCTAGGTAGTGCTCCAATCGCTCATGCTGCTGCTAAAACTAAAGAACCAGTAAGAGAAGGTGCAGTTGCTATTTTAGAGCCTTTTATTGATACTATTATTATATGTTTTATGACGGGCATAATTATTGTAGTTACTGGCGTATATGATAGTGATGCTAGTGGCGTGTTAATTACTAGAGATGCTTTTGCTACAGTATCTAGCTGGTTCCCTTATTTACTGTCTTTTATTGTTTTTATGTTTGCTTTTTCAACTATGCTTACTTACAGCTATTATGGGCAACAAGCATGGCGTTTTATTACTAAAAAAGCTGATTACCGAATTTGTCATATAGTTTTTGCCTTTTTTGTATTTGTAGGAGGAATGCTGAAAATAGGAATTGTAATGGGTTTTGCTGATATATTATTTTTATCTATGGCAGTGCCAAACTTAATTGGTCTTTATATTTTAAGTGGTGAGATAAAAGATTTAACTAAAAGCTATATAATAAGGCTAAAAAACAATAATTTTGATTAAAAATAACCTGTAAATTATCATTTAAAACTTAGCTTAAAGTTTATTTAATATAAACCTTAATTAAAGATAATCACTAAAATAATCATTGAGCCTGGCTAGTTTTGAGTGATTAAATTTGCTATTAACTGAAATATAGCTCTAAAAATCTGAGATAAATTTTCTCTAATAACTCAATATCTGATATTGCAATTTGCTCATCAATTTGATGTGCAGTTTTATTGATTAGGCCAAATTCAATAGTAGGACAAATATCTTTAATAAAGCGTGCATCAGATGTACCGCCTGTAGTGCTTAAAATAGGGGTTTTTCCTGTGATATCCTTAATTGCACTAGTGATAATATTTTGTAATTTGCTATCTTCTGTTAAAAATGATTCCCCACTTACGCGATAATTTAACTCATATTTTTCTAAAGTTTTTTGACAAGCTTCAGTTATAGCAGAAATTATTTGCTTACTATTATATTCACTATTAAACCGAATATTAAATTTAGCAACAGCAGATTCTGGAATTATATTAGAGGTTTTATTATCTACATTAATAGCAGTCACTTCAAGGTGAGTAGGGTCAAAATATTTATTGCCAAAATCAAATTGATGGTCGATTAAGAGATTTAAAGTTTTTATCAAAGCGGTAATAGGGTTGCTGGCATTTTCTGGATAGGCAACATGTCCTTGCTTTCCTATTGCTTTTAAATCAAAATTAACACTGCCTCTACGCCCTATTTTTACCATATCTCCAATATTTTCTGGATTAGTAGGTTCTCCAACTATGGTATGACTGATTTTTTCCTGATGTTTAGTTAAATATTCTATAATTTTTACAGTACCATTTACAGCAATATCTTCTTCATCCCCTGTAATTAAAAAACTAATGGAATTCTTAAAATTAGGATTATTTTCTAAAAATAATTTTACAGCCCCAACAAAACAGGCTATTGCTACTTTCATATCTACCGCTCCTCTACCATATAATATATTATTATCTATGGTGGCAGCAAAAGGATCAAAACGCCATTTTTTGGTTTCACCTGGTGGCACTACATCAGTATGGCCTGCAAAAGCTAAATTTTTACTATCATCACCATATTTTGCATATAAATTATGTATTGTGGGTAAATTATTATCATTAAAATGCAAAATTTTATTTTTAAAGCCCAGTTTTTCTAGCTCTAAAGCTAATAATTCAATAGCACCATCATTTTCTGGTGTAACAGATTTTCTTTGTATTAACCTTTGGGCTAACTCTAGAGCATATTTACTCATTTTAATCTCTTAATAATTCATTTATCGAAGTTTTTGCTCTAGTTTTTTCATCTACCTGTTTTACGATTACGGCGCAATATAAGCCAACTTTACTAGGGTCTTTATTAGGTAAATTACCTGGAACTACAACAGAATAAGGTGGAATTCTACCATAGCTTATTGAACCAGTTTCTCTATTTACAATTTTAGTAGATTGACCTAAATATACGCCCATAGAAATAACTGAACCTTCTTCAATTATTACTCCTTCTGCTATTTCTGATCTTGCTCCAATAAAACAATTATCTTCAATAATTACAGGATTAGCTTGTAAAGGCTCTAAAACTCCACCAATTCCTGCCCCACCTGATATATGACAATTTTTACCTATTTGAGCGCATGAGCCAACAGTTGCCCATGTATCAATCATGGTACCGCTATCTATATAAGCGCCAAGATTTACAAAGCTTGGCATTAACACAACATTTTGTGCAATGAAAGAGCCATATCTGACTGTACAATTAGGAACTGCTCTAAAATTTGCTGCTGCAAACTCATGCTCTGTCCAACCTTCAAATTTTGACTTTACTTTATCATACCAGTATGCATTACCAGCTATGGCAGGACCACCATTAATTAATGTCATCTGATTACTTCTAAAGGATAATAAAATAGTTTTTTTAAGCCACTGGTTAACTTGCCAGATACCATTTTTTTTCTCGCAGATTCGCAACTTACCAGAATCAATTAATTTAATTACTTCGTCTATATGTACTGTTACCTCTGGATTTGAAAAATCTATTTTATCTCTATTTTCCCATAAATTATTTATTTTTGTTTCTAAATTTTGCATATTCTAATATAATTAATTAATAATATTTATAATTTATGTTTTTAGAGCTGTAAAGTGATTGTTACCTGTGAAAAATGCCAGACCAAATATAAACTTAATTATTTAGAGCTGGATAAGATCAAAAGCAAGGGTAGAATACTTAAATGTTCTAATTGCCATCACCTATGGCTATTAAAATATAATAGTAATAACTTCAAGCAAGCTTTTCAAACACATAGTCCATTTGATGCTGAATTAATAAAACAAATAAAAAATTCTAGAGAGGAGTCTTTATTACTAAGAGAAATTAGTACAGGATCAAAAATTAGTGATTATTTCAAATATGCAAATTTGCTTTTTTTTATAAAAATCACATTCTTTATTTTGCTTTTTTTAGCTTTTTTAACTTTTGTAGTTACACAAAAAAATCAATTGCTTAACACTAAAATATTAAAGCCAGTAGTTAGCTTTTTTGGTTTAACAGATACTAAGGATCTAAAATTTGACAAAATCACAATTTCGGCTACATCTTTTATATTAAATGAGCCATTATTATTAACAG
>CAXPEK010000189.1:0-3352 GCA_964216065.1 Candidatus Actinomarina sp. | reverse complement strand
CACGATTAGCTATTAATATTTTTTCCATTTTCTTTATAAAGGTAGGTTATCATGTTTTTTCCAAGGCAAATTTACCCGTTTATTTTTCAAAAGCTTTAAGGACCTAATAATTCTTGACCTAGTATTTTGTGGCCTAATTACTTCGTCAATATAACCTCTAGAAGCAGCAACAAATGGACTGGCAAATTTCTCTCTATATTCCTCAGCATGTTGCTCCATTAAATCTGGTTTAGCCATATCTTTGCGATGAATAATCTCTACCGCACCCTTTGGACCCATAACTGCAATTTCAGCGTTAGCCCAAGCATAATTTACATCACCTCGTAAATGCTTAGAGTTCATTACTATATAAGCACCACCATATGCCTTTCTAGTAATTACAGTAATTTTTGGCACTGTAGCTTCAGCATAAGCATATAACAATTTTGCCCCATGTTTTATAATACCATTATGCTCTTGTGTAACACCCGGTAAAAAACCCGGCACATCAACAAATGAAACTAGGGCTATGTTAAAAGCATCACAAAATCTGATAAAACGGGCAGCTTTAACCGAAGCATCTATATCAAGACAGCCAGCTAAATGCATAGGATTATTGGCTACAAAACCTACTGTGCTACCATCCATCCTACCAAAACCAATAATAATATTTTTGGCATAATCGGCCTTGATCTCATAAAACTCGCCATGATCTACTACTCTTTCAATCAATTCTAACATTTTATATGATTGGTTAGGATTCTCAGGCACTAATGTATTTAAAGCTGGATCAATACGGTCAAGCGCATCAAAATTTTCAATTTTTGGAATCTCACTCTGATTAGAACTTGGTAAATAATTTACTAATTCTCTAATTTTTACCAACACCTCTATATCATTATCAAACTGAAAATCAGACACACCAGAAGCTGTATTATGAATTTTTGCACCACCTAAATCTTCTTGCGATACTTCTTCGTGGGTAACAGTCTTTACCACATCAGGACCAGTCACAAACATGTAAGATGTGTTTTTTGACATAAATATAAAATCTGTAAGCGCGGGAGAATAAACCGCCCCCCCCGCGCAAGGACCCATAATCGCAGAAATTTGAGGAACAACTCCAGATGAGATAACATTTCTTTGAAAAATTTCTCCATAACCACTTAAAGAGTCCACACCTTCTTGAATTCTTGCCCCGCCAGAGTCATTAATACCTATTATAGGCGCGCCTACTTGCATTGCTTTATCAATGATATTACAAATTTTCTTTGCATTAGTTTCACTCAAAGACCCTCCTAAAACAGTGAAATCTTGACTATATACAAAAACTAATCTCCCATTTATGGTTCCTTGGCCAGTAACGACACCATCGCCAGGTATCTTGTTATTCTCCATGCCAAAATTTATACATCTATGTTCTACATACAGACCATATTCTTCAAAAGAATCAGGATCCAAAAGAACCTCTAACCTTTCTCGCGCTGTTAATTTTCCTTTGCTATGTTGAGCCTCTATTCTTTTTATACCTCCTCCTTGTCTTGCTAATTGCCTTTTTTTTGCTAGTTGTTTTACAATAGAGTGATCTTTCATGATAATATCTTAAAAAGAATAAGTTTTTATTATATAATTCCTGCTGTGTCAAATTAACTTTTTCATAAGTGATATTTTATACTTAACAATTTAATTTTTTCTTATAAGATCGACCTTTAAGCTATTGAATTTATAAGGAGTAAATGAAAAACAAAATAGATTATAATAAAAATCTGGATCATCACATTACAAATTTAAAAAGCTTCATCGGAAATGACAATGCTAGAGAAGATCTTCGCAGATTTGCTCATCATCTTCGTAATTTTGAATATAGCGGAGAATATAATAATGATAAATCTAAATTATTGATTAAGGCAGAAATTATTAAATCTATTTATAGTCTTTGCTCTGCCAGTGAAGAAAATTTAGAATACATTAAAAATATTTTACACAGAATATTCCAGCTAAACTTAAAAATATACGATCAAACCATATCTCGACCAGTAATAATCAATATGCTAGCTGAGCAAATCTCTAGCCTCAATTCTGAAAATAAATTTTCAGTTTTAATCATTAAGGCAAAAGAAAATTATTTTTCCATAGTTATTGAAAAATTATTTGATGGCTTAGCGGACCAAGATATTAACGCGTTAAGCAAATTACTAATTGATATATGTTATGACAACCTAGCAAAGAGTGAAATATTTAGAAGGCTAAACAAAGCCATCAAACTATATCAAAATTGTCCACTTCGCATACATCTTATTGATAAAAATATTAACGGGAAAAACATCATAAGTCTTTATGATCGAGGTAAAAACTCCAATATAAGAGTCTATAATTTTTTTAGCAGTAGAATAAATACTAGTTACAGCAAACTATATGAGAACACAAATAAAATAGCAAATTTTCTTAGCTTAAATATTGTCTATTCTATGTCATATATTTTGGCTAAATTAAATCTTAGAGTAAATATTGAAAATAAAAAAATAGAAATAATTAAAAAAAGCAATAATCATAATTTAATCTTTCAAGATAATGTCAAAAATATAATAGAATTCACTATAGATAGATTAGCTAATGAAGATAAATTTGTCATTGGATCGCTAGACCGCAAATTTAGTCTAAATAATCGAGTTAAAAATTATCCTAAAGAATTAAAGCAAATTAACCTAAATGAATTAGATCAAGAAGGACTGCTTAATTTAAAACACACAGTAGACCATAGAATTAAAATTGTTAATAAACTACAAAATATCATTAACAACCTAGAATCTAATAAGTTTGATGCTTTTATAGCTAAATATCAAACAATAATACCGCAACTCATTATAGACCAAGCTAAAATTCAAAGAGCTAAATCATTCTACCAACAAGGTCTTAAATATGATCTTGGCCATCAGCATAATTCTGCTATCGAAATGTACAAAGCTGCGATAAAACTAGATGATAAGTTTAAAGAAGCATATCTAGCAAGAGCTATTAATTATTATCAACAAAAATTATATCAAAAATCCATTGAAGATTTTTCTACTACTATCACTCTAGATAGTTATAATATAAGAGCATATCATATGCGTGGGCTTGCTTATGCTCAGCTTAATTTACTTACACTAGCAATCAAAGATTTTTCGCTAATTATTAGGCTAGAACAAAAAGGTAAATAACAGCACATCCTATCTTTAAATCTAATTTTTAGTTATAGATTTTATTCATAAATTACAAATTATAACTTTGTTATACTATTTTAGTTTTATAATTGACCTTATATATTCATAATTTACAATAATCTTTTTAACCAAAGATTATAGAATTATGCCTAGAAAAACTAAACTTGCTA
>CAXPEK010000188.1:0-2676 GCA_964216065.1 Candidatus Actinomarina sp. | reverse complement strand
AAGCTAAGAAAAACCTTAAAAGTATTCTAAACTCACTAGATAATTCTATTTTACAAATTGCAGTAAATAAAGATAAAAATATTGACAAAATTAATTGATAATGATAATTAATATCAATTAACTTGAGCTCAGGAAATGAAAAAACTTGCTATTACATTATTAATTTTATGCAAAATTACTACTGTTTATGCAATAGAACAGTTTGAAATAAAAATAAAAAACCATAAATTTATACCTAGTATCCTTGAGATTTCAGCGAACACAAGGATAAAATTAATTGTTGAAAATCAAGATGAGACACCAGAAGAGTTCGAAAGTCATGATTTAAACCAAGAAAAAATTATTTTGGGCAGAAGAAAAGCAATATTTTTGATCGGACCTTTAAAACCAGGGCAATATAATTTTTTTGGTGAATTTAATCCCCAAACTGCACAAGGTAAAATCATAGTAAAATAATAAAAGATGTTTTTTTCGGCCTTTGTAATATTTAGAGAAATTTTTGAAATTGTTTTAATTCTAGGCATTATTATTGCCGTTACTAATAATATGCCAAATCGCAAAAAATCTATTATACTAGGCTTTTTAATTGGTTTAATGAGTTCTGTTATTTTCGCATTTTTTGCCAGTAAAATCACAGATTTTGCTGATGGCTTAGGGCAAGAGATCACTAACGCAATTATTTTATTTTCTGCCTCCTTTTTTATTGGCTGGACCATTTTGTGGATGCAAAAACATGCCAAAGAAATTAAGCAAAATTTCCAAAAAATTAGCACAGAAATTAGTCAAGGTAAACAAAGCTATATTATGCTATCTTTCATTATTGCCTTAACTATTCTAAGGGAGGGAGCTGAAATTATTTTATTTACTTATGGCATGATAGCTTCAGGTAAGGCCATATCTACTATAGCACTTGGCTCACTTATTGGTTGTGTAGCTGGAATTACTATAGGATTATTAATATATTTTAGCCTTATAAAAATACCACTAAAATATTTCTTCACTATAACCACTATTATGCTTACCTTATTAGTTGCAGGTATGTTTGCACATGCAGTAGGATATTTAACTGCCGCAGGATATTTAAATCAATTTTCTAATATTGTATGGAATAGCTCTCACATTATTAGTAATAATAGCTTAATAGGTTCTTTTTTAGAAGTAACTATAGGATATAAAGCTAGTCCTAATATCGCTCAGTTAACAAGTTATATTGCAATCATAACTGGTTTTATCTGCTATCTCAATAAGAGTAAAATAAATATATTTCTTAGAGAAAGGCTATTTCAGACTAAGTAGAGCTAATTAATTCTTTGTATAAGTTATATATAATATATCTAAAGATAGATTTTGGTATAATTTAAAATCATATTTATACTTCTATATCTTTTCAGACATTACGACCTTTAAAATATAAATCCAATTTTTGGGTTCTATTTACTCCTTTTAACAGGTTTTAGTACTGAGTGCAAATTGTCTAGCCAAGAAAAAAATATAGGAAAGATAAAGTATCACACCGTCTTCTGAAATTTTGGCTGCTATTTTTAACTTCTGACTAGTTAACTTACAAAACCTCCCACCTAAAAAACATCATATGCATAAATTTACATAGGTCAAAGCCAGAAAATAGATAAACTCTATTCAGCTTTAATGCCAAATTTTTCTTCTAAATTAGCCTATATCTCAATTATCTTAAATATCCGCTATAAATCTAAGAAATTAGCAACTTATCTAGTAAATTTTTAAGAAAATTTATAATTGCAATTTAAAAGCCAGATATTATCATAAAATGTTGATTATAAGAATAGCCCAACTCATTTGGCAGCACAACAGAATTATTTGCTATTTTAGCTTTTTTAGAATGATAGTGCCGCTCAGATAGTAAATAATATATAATATGACGCAAACGAACAAAGAGTATAAAGTTTTTGCTAGAAGCTACCGACCACATCAATTTCAAGATTTAATTGGCCAAGAATTTTTAGTGCAAACCCTAGAAAATGCCATTAAAACTGGTCAATTAGCTCATGCATATTTGCTAACTTGCATTAGAGGTATTGGCAAAACTACTACTGCTCGTTTAATAGCAATGTCTTTAAATTGTCTTAATAAAGATGCTAGTAATATAACTGAGCCATGTTTAAATTGCAGCAGCTGCAAATCTATTTTAAATGATAATCACCCTGATGTAGTAGAGATGGATGCAGCAAGTAAAACTGGGGTAGATGATATTAGGGAATTAATAAATAATGCTAGCTATGCTCCTTCCTTATCTAAATATAAAATTTATATTATAGATGAGGTACATATGCTCTCTAATAATGCCTTTAACGCTTTGTTAAAGACTTTAGAAGAGCCACCTAGCTGCACCAAATTTATTTTTGCAACCACCGAAATTAGAAAAATCCCTTTAACTATATTATCGAGATGCCAAAGATTTGACTTAAAGAGAGTTACTAACGAACAATTAAGTGCATTATTACAGAAAATCTGTGCTAAAGAAAATATAAGCCATACAGAAGATGCTCTGGATAGTCTCTGTAATCTGGCTGGAGGCTCGGTTAGAGATGCATTATCTTTATTGGATCAAATGCGCTTAGTAACTAACAACAACCTCACTGTTGAAGCGATAAGAAATAGCCTTGGTTATGCTGACTTAGAAAAATCTTTTACTTTATA
>CAXPEK010000187.1:0-3509 GCA_964216065.1 Candidatus Actinomarina sp. | reverse complement strand
CAATAATCATTACTATTTTTTGTTGTAATATTTTTGGTTTATTTGCTATGAAAATTCCTAATTTGTTTGTTACTAAATTAGACCATGCTTCTAAGCAGCAAGAAAACTTCTTCAAACATTTTACTACGGGAATCTTGGCAACAATTATGGCAACCCCATGTTCTGCTCCATTTTTAGGTACAGCACTTGGTTTTGCTTTATCTGGTTCTGTCTGGGATATTTTGTTAATTTTTTTGGCTTTAGCACTTGGTTTTGCTATGCCTTATATTATTTTGATCATAAGGCCTAACTTGCTGAAATTAATGCCAAAAGCAGGAATCTGGATGCTTAAACTTAAATATTTAATGGGCATATTGTTAATTATGACCATATTCTGGTTAATGTATGTTTTATATATGCAAACTAATATAATGATAATTAGTGTTTTTGCTCTTGCTTTATTAAGTTTAACTTTGTTTTTAAAATTTAAAGTAACAATAGTGAATTTTCTTAACTTATTTTATTATCGTTTATTAATTATATTAATAGTTATATTGGCTTTATTTTTACCAATAATTATTAAAGAAAATCAATACCAGGGCGAATTTCAAGAAAATTTCTGGCTAGATTTTAAACAAGTCAATATTGCTGAATTAATAGCTGATAGACAGGTGGTTTTTGTCAATGTTACGGCAGATTGGTGCATAACTTGTAAATTTAATGAAGTACGCGTATTAAATAGACCAGCTTTTCGCGAATATATAAAAAATAATAACATTATTGCAGTAAAAGCTGATTATACTAATAGTGATGCAGAAATTAAATTATTATTAAATTCATTAGGGCGTTATGCTGTTCCTACTTACATAATATTTAGTCAGCAAAATAAAGCTGGTAAGTTACTAGGCGAGATTTTAAGCTTAGATAAAATAATTGAAGATTTTGACCATGAAATTAGCCAAATTAACGTACCATAATTTTAATAAATATTATGCTATATATGTATTTGTTGTTGCTATATTAAGTTTAGTTTTTGCTTTTACTTTAGAGTATATATATGGTTTGTTACCTTGTTTCTTGTGTAAAATTGCGCGTATTCCGCTTTATTTTATAGTTGTTTTAGGCATTTTTAATTTTGCTGCTCGTAGAAAATGTGAAAAAATTTTCACTATTTGCGCTGTCATAGCATTATTTGTACTTAGTATAATATCTTTTTATCATGCAGGTGTAGAATATGGTGTTTTTAGAAATTTTTTTGATTGTGTGAGTGCTAAAGATAATTTTCACAACCTTGAGGAATTGCGGGAATATTTAACTAATAAAATTGCTGTTCCTTGTGATAAAGCTGCTTTTACTTTTATTTTTAGTTTAAGTGGTTGGAATTTTTTTCTTGCTTTCACTCTTGGAATTTTAGGATTAAAGCATATATCTCTAATTAAAGATGTAAAATAATGTTTAAAATAAAAAATCTAAAAATAAGACCCAAAGATTTACCCAACCAAGTGCTTTGTTTAGAAATTAATGAGCTACTTTTGCCTGGTTCTAATCTTTCTTTAATTTTAGAAGAACCGAAAAATATAGCTTTAATTGATTTGGTGTTAAAAGATCAGCGCAGATTTATTGCTATAGTTACTAAAAATAAAGCTAAGCAAATTACGCAAATTGCCTGTTTAGGTAAAATTCGTTCTTTTATAGAAACAGATGATTACCGTTATTTAGTAAATATTGATGGTATTTGTCGCTTTCAAATTTCAGGTTTTTTAACTTTGCCTATAAGGCAAAAACTAGTTAAGGCAAATTGGCAAAATTTTTTGCAGGATTTAAATATATCACAACAAAAAATTAAGGGTCGTACTCAATTAAATTATGTTACAAGTGATTATTTTAATTTAGTTAAGAATGAGCATAAATATAAATTAGAGGAGCTTAGTAAAATTAAAGATATAGATTTGCTTAACCTGTTAATACAAAATTTAAATAGGCAAATAGCCAATAAAGAAGCAATTTTAGGGGCTAGAGATATTAATGAATTATCAGAATATTATCAAGGATTTATGGAGTTGAAAATTGCAGAGTGTGAAAGTAAGCAATTTTTAAAACATTAAATAAATGCATCTAGATGCAATAATTTATTTAATGCGCTTAAACTTAACTAATTCTTGAAATTATATAGCCAAGCTCATTAATTTTTTTCAGCCAAAAATCTTTCTGCTTCTAATGCAGCCATACAGCCAGTGCCTGCGGCAGTAACTGCTTGGCGGTAAATACTATCTTGAACATCACCAGCAGCAAAAATGCCAGCTAAGTTAGTTTTAGTGCTACCTGCTACTGTTTGAATATAGCCTGCTTGGTCAGTTTTAAGATATTTGCTAAATAAATTAGTATTAGGTTTGTGGCCTATAGCAATAAAAATTCCTTCTACAGCTAAATTAGTAAATTTTTGAGTTTTAACATTTTGAATAAGCGCAGAAGTAACCTTTTTGGGTTTTTCAGTGCCAATTACTTCTGTTAACACACTATCCCAAATTACTTCAATTTTAGGATTTTTAAATAATCTATCTTGTAGAATTTTTTCAGCTCTTAATTCATCGCGACGATGAATTAAGTAAACTTTTTTAGCGTGATTAGTTAAATATAAGGCTTCTTCTACGGCAGTATTTCCACCACCAACAACTGCCACTTCAAGATTTTTAAAGAAAAAACCATCACAAGTGGCACAACCTGATACACCATAACCTTTAAAATTTTCTTCACTTTTAAGTCCCAGCCAAATAGCTGCGGCACCAGTGCAAATTATTACAGTTTCTGCTTGATATTCTACAGCTGACATATCATATGCTTTGTAAGGAGCTTTGCTAAAATCAACTTTTTCAATATTTTCATAAATAATTTCAGTGCCCACATTTTCAGCTTGTTTATTCATTTGTTCCATTAGCCAAGGACCTTGTATCGGGTCAGCAAAGCCAGGATAATTTTCTACTTCAGTAGTTATAGTTAATTGTCCACCTGGTTGCAGGCCTGCAATTAATATAGGTTTTAAATTAGCTCTTGCTGCATATATTGCTGCTGTATAGCCAGCTGGGCCTGAGCCTATTATTAAAATATTGGTTTTTTTTATTTTAGACATATCGATTTTTTTTGCTTTACTTAGAAAATTAATCTAATATAGAAATAATTAAATTCAATATTACTGCTACATGAAATTAGGATTATGGGCTGATAAAACCGATATAGCTATTAAATCAGCAAAAATTTTAAAAACTAAATATGATTTAATTGATATTAATAATCATGAGTTAAATGATTTAGATGCTATAATTATATTAGGTGGTGATGGTTTTATGCTGCATTCAATGCATAATATTACTAAATTTTCTGCGCCATTATATGGTATGAATTGTGGTACTATAGGATTTTTGTAAAATGATTTTGATGCTTATAATTTAATCACTAAAATTAAAAATTCTACAGAAGCAGTAATAGAACCCTTGTCAGATAATCTTACAAATACTGAAAATAAAAATTTTAAC
>CAXPEK010000186.1:0-3281 GCA_964216065.1 Candidatus Actinomarina sp. | reverse complement strand
CTTCCTGATATTTACTATTTCTAATGTTAATTCTGCCTTTTGTCACAAAAGCTTGGCCATTGCGGCCAGATCTTGTGGGAATGACACAATCAAACATATCTACACCTTCTTTTACTGCTGCAACTATATCAGTTGGTTTGCCTACACCCATTAGATAATGAGGTTTTTCTTCTGGTAAATAAGGTATAGTGAATTTTAAACTATTAACCATTAATTCATGACCTTCCCCTACAGCAAGACCACCTATTGCATAACCATCAAAGCCTATATTGGTAAGTTCGGTAGCTGAAATTTTTCTTAGCTTTTCATAGATGCTGCCTTGGACAATCCCAAATAAACCATAGCCTAATCTTTCTTTAAAAGCTTTTTTAGATCTTTCAGCCCAACGTAAAGACAGATTCATTGATTTATTAGCCTTAGTTTCACTAATTGGAAATGCCGGACATTCATCAAAAATCATACTTATGTCTGAGCCAAGTAAATATTGAATTTCCATAGAACGTTCTGCAGTTAATAAATGTGTAGAACCATCAATATGTGATTTGAATTTTACCCCTTCTTCGCTAATTTTTCTAAGAGCTGATAATGACATAACCTGAAATCCTCCAGAATCTGTAAGAATTGGCTTAGGCCAATTCATAAATTTATGTAAACCACCTAATTTATGGATTCTTTCAGCTGTTGGCCGTAACATTAAATGGTATGTATTACCTAAAATGATATCAGCCCCACAATTTGCTACAAATTCGGGTGTCATTGCTTTAACTGATCCTACTGTGCCAACAGGCATAAAAGCAGGAGTTTTGATGTTGCCGTGTGCAGTCTCTAATATACCTGACCTAGCTTTGGCTGATTTGGCTAAGATTTTAAAATTCAACATTTTAAAGTGAGTTTTTGGCTATATATTCGCTAATTTGATTAGCATCATTTGCAAAAATTTTAAATTTTTCTTTTTCCTTAAGAGGTTTAGCTAAGCTATCAGGTAAATATGGCAATTTTAATTTAGCTTTTTTTAGAGCGTTAGGAAATTTACCAGGATGAGCAGTTGCTAAACTTATAATAGGGCCGTCAATTTGCTGCTCAAATTCTACAGCTGCCTTAATGGCAGTTGCAGTATGTGGATCTATAATCTCATGGCATTTGGCAAATACTGAGTGCATAGTTTTGATAGTTTCTCTGTCTGAAGATTTGCTAGCTTTGAAAATCTGCTTAATATTGTTTAAAATATGTGTAGAAACATTAATTTCTCCTTTCTCTTTAAAATTTAACATTAATTCTCGTATTTTATTTGCGTCATTATCATGCATATCAAATAGCAGTCTTTCAAAGTTACTGGAAATTTGAATATCCATACTTGGACTCAAGGTTTCATTAAGTTTTTTGCGCTTGTAAGAATTGTTATTAATAAATCTGGCTAATATATCATTTTTGTTAGTAGCTATTATTAATTTATCTATAGGTAGACCCATTTTTCTTGCTACATAGCCTGCAAAAATATCACCAAAATTTCCAGTAGGTACGGCATAATTAACTTTTCTTTCAGGAGCACCTAGAGCAAGGGCAGAGTAGAAATAATAAACAATCTGACCCATTATACGTACCCAGTTAATTGAGTTAACAGCAATTAAGCGTTTTTTGCCACCTATAAATTCTTGATTACAAAAAATATGTTTAACTATATTTTGAGCATCATCAAAATTGCCTTTAAGGGCTATGTTAAAGACATTCTTATCTTTTACTGTAGTCATCTGCTTTCTTTGTATTTCAGAAGTGCGATTGTGAGGATGAATAATATACATATCAGCCCTTTTGCTCTTTTTGCATCCATGAATTGCAGCTGAGCCAGTATCACCTGAAGTGGCCCCTAAGATAATAGCTTTTTCTTTGTTTTCGTTTAAAAAATAAGCTAAAATAAGTCCCATAAGCTGTAAGGCAAAATCTTTAAATGCATTAGTAGGACCATGAAATAACTCTAAGATATAATGATTTTGATTTAGCTGTTTTAGAGGCGCTATTGCTTGATGATTAAAGACAGATTCATTGTAAGCTTTTTTAATTAATTCTTTGAGTTTTTTTGCAGGTATTTCTTTGCCAATAAAAGGCAGGAAAATTTCATAACAAAGCTCAGTGTAAGATAATTTTTTAAACGATGAGATTTTATTTGCTGAAAAAAAAGGGTAGGTCTCGGGTACGTATAATCCTCCATCAGAAGCTAAGCCAGCTAGGAAAGTTTCTTTAAAGTTTAATATGGCTGATTTTCCGCGCGTGCTTATATATTTCATGTTATTATTTTTGTTTCCTATATATGAAATATTTAGCTTAAAAGTAAAGCTAAATCACGGCTAGAAGTTAAAAGTTAGTTTTCCAGTTAAGCGAAGCTTTATCGAAATTAATATCTTTATTCATTTTTAATTTAATGCGAAAATTTTGCTCAGACTCATATTTAGATACAAACATGCCAATAAATTCATAAAATTCTTCATTTTGTAGATATAAATTATCTACATTATAATTTTGTTTAATTCCCATATTATATATATTATGGTCATAATTAACCAAATGATTTTGTCTTAAAATTAAATTAACTTTGACTTCATTTACGGTGCTTTGATCACTAAGAGTTTCTTCCAGTAATTTAGCTTCTAAATTATAGGAAAATAACAGTAGTAACAATGTTGTAAGCACTAAAGTTTTTAGCATAAAATTTTTGAATAAAAAGTATTATCCACACTTTTATTATAGCATTTTTTAGGCCATATTTCAAGATATTATGGTTTTATAACACTAGCTTTCTTTTGTTAATCATAAAAGAAAGTAATTAGATTCTGGGTGTTTTTTAGTTAAAAATAATTGACAGAACCATAAAATATGGGTTATATTCCATGTATAACCATATAAACCCATAAATAATCAGAGATTATGTTATTTTTATCTAGTTTTACTAACAAAATTGACAAAAAGGGTAGGGTTTCTGTGCCAGCTAATTTTAGAAATGTTATTAGAAAACAAGAGTTTCAGGGTATTATAGTATATGGTTCTTTTATCAATAACTGCATAGAGGCGTGCGGTTTAGATAGAATTGCACAGTTAAGTGATACAATCGATAATCTAGATCCTTACTCTGTTGAGAGAGATGCTTTTGCTACAACTATTTTAGGTGCTAGCTATCAATTAGCATTTGATCAAGATGGCAGAGTGTTACTACCAGAACATTTGCTTATTAAAGCTCAACTCACTAACTCTGCTATTTTCATCGGTAAGGGAGATCGGAAGAGCACACG
>CAXPEK010000185.1:0-4141 GCA_964216065.1 Candidatus Actinomarina sp. | reverse complement strand
TGCTATGGCTTGCATAAAATCTGAGCTCATACCTTGGCTAATATAGTTAATGTTATTTCTGGTAGCAATTTTGTGCATATAAGCAAAATATAATGCAGCATTTTCTTGGTAGGGAGGAATACACATTAAACCTTTCAAAGGCAGTTTTAATTCATTTCTAAAGAAGTTTATAAAATCGTCAGCTTCATCTATAGCAATGCCATATTTTTGTTTTTCTGCCCCAATATTTATTTGTATAAGAAATTCAGTTTTGTAATTATTATTATGATAATTTTTAGCCATTAATTTAGCCAATTTTTCACTATCAATAGTTTCAATTACATCAAATATTTTGAGTGCTTCTTTAATTTTATTACTTTGTAAATGTCCTATTAGATGTAATTTTACCTCGGGAAATTCTACTTTTAACTGAGGCCATTTTTTTGCTGCTTCTTGTACCATATTTTCGCCAAAAGATCTTTGGCCAGCTTTTAAGGCTAGTTTAATAAGCTCTAAATCTTGTCTTTTACTAACAGCTAATAACTCTGGCTTTTTAGTATGCCATTCTTTTGCTTGTAACTCTATTTTCTTTGTTATATTTTCTAGATTTTGTTCTACTATATTCATGTGTAAAAATTTTTCAGGTCAAATTTTATTAACAGATCATAACAAATTAAAAGATCCTGTAAAAGCAATAAAAAAATTAATTAAAAATTCTATATTTATTTTACGACGTGAGCATAATCTTGATTTAAATAAATTAAAAGAGTTAAGATCTTTGTGTCGAAAGCAAAAAATCTATTTTTTTGTACAAGAAATAAAATTAGCTTATTTATTAAAAGCAGATGGTCTTTCAATCAAAGAACATGATCTAGCCTTGCCGAGAGCAAATTTGCAAAAGAAATTTTATATTATTGCTTCATGCCATAATTTTAGAGCAGCAAAATTAGCGGAAAAAAACAAGGATAATTACATACTATATTCACCTATTTTTGATAGTAGTTCTCATAGAAATATCCGTGGATTAGGACGAATTAAGTTTAATATTCAAACCAGATTTCTACGTAGTAAAATTGTGGCTTTAGGTGGTATTAAGCAAAAAAATATATCTTTACTTAATAATTTAAATATATGTGGTTTTGCTGCTATTGATTATTTTGTCAGCTAACTAATTATATGAGCTAAATATATTAGCTTTTATAAGGAGGTTTGTCTAAATTTAGAGGAGATTTAGTAAAAATCTCATAGCCATTTTTAGTGACAGCAAGAGTATGTTCAAATTGAGCAGAAAGAGATCTATCTCTAGTGACTACCGTCCAGTCATCATTTAATAATTTTGTCGCAGCTTTACCAATATTAATCATTGGCTCAATAGTAAAAAACATACCTTCTTTCAATGTTATTCCTTCTCCTTTATTACCAAAATGCATTATATTAGGCTCAGTATGAAACAGTTTACCTATACCATGCCCACAATAATCTCTAACTACGGAATAACCACATGATTCAGCATAATTTTGGATAGCAAAGCCAATATCTCCAGTAGTAGCACCTTCTTTTACCGCTTTAATTCCTAGCATCATAGCATGATATGTTACTTCTACTAATTTTTTTGCCTTTATAGAAGGCTCACCTACAAAATACATTCTACTAGTATCTCCATGCCAGCCATCTAAAATGACCGTAACATCAATATTTATAATATCACCGTTTTTAAGTATTTTATCACTTGGAATACCATGACAAATTACATGATTTACCGATGTACAGATAGATTTAGGAAAACCTCTGTAATTTAGTGGTGCTGGTATAGCCTGATGTTCAGTAATAAAATTATGGCATAGTTCATTAAGCTTATCTGTACTTACCCCAATTTTAACATGAGGTGTAATATAATCTAAAGTTTGGGCTGCTAACCTACCAGCCTGACGCATTTTGCTAAAATCTTCTGCTTTATGTATAATGATGGACATAAAAATTAATCTAACTATTATCAAAATAAATTTTGTTATATTATTTTATATGTCAATTATCAAGAAGTCTGCTGCATTTATTATTATTGGTAATGAGATTCTTAGCGGAAAAACTAAAGATTTAAATTTAAATTTTATTGCAGCAGAATTAACTAAAATTGGTATTAATTTACATGAAGCCAGAATAGTTAAAGATATAGAACAAGATATTATTAATAGCATTAATGAATTGAGAGCAAAATATAACTATGTATTTACTAGCGGTGGCATAGGACCTACTCATGATGATATCACAGCTCTATCTGTTGCCAAAGCATTTAAAGTAAAGCTTTATCGTGATAAAAAGGCAGAAAATTTACTAAAAAAACATTACAAAAAAGAACAATTAAACGCTGCTCGATTAAAGATGGCTGATATTCCAGAAGGTGCATCTTTATTAAATAATCCAGTTAGTGCTGCGCCTGGTTTTAAAATAGAAAATCTTTTTGTTATGGCTGGAGTACCTTCAATTATGCAATCTATGTTCATTGCAGCTAAAGAATATTTGGTAGGTGGCACAATCATGCAAAGCAAAATGGTATCTGCATATATTAGCGAAGGTAATATAGCAGCCAAATTAACTGATATTCAAAACAAATATCCTGAACTTGAAATAGGAAGTTATCCGCATATCAAGAATGAAAAATTAGGAACTTCTCTAGTTGTTAGAGGTTTTGTATTAAAAGATCTCAACAAAGCTTATAAAGAGATTTTGGCCATGTTAGCAGAATTAGGAGCTGAAATTGCTGAAAAAAACTAGTAAATTTAGATGGGTTTTATTATAAAAGTAACAATATTTTAATAAAATTTTAGCCTTAAATATAATTCCTTCTGTAATTTTCACTGACTAAATTGTAAGTTACAAAACTAAATTATGAATAGCCAAATATTTACAATTATTAATTTTTGCATTAAAACAAAATTCATAAAATTAGCTTTATCATAAAACTTAGCTTATACTAATTCCCATCTATAAAGCTGTTTTTAGTCAATAATATTAGTTTCATAATTTTAAGCTAAAATTGTAGGACTAGCCTTAGCTAATTTATAATTTTAGCTTGGAATTTGTGGAGTTAAAATTGAAGAATAAAAGTAGGTTTATAGATAGGAATTGGTATTAGTCTAAAATTAACAAATAGAAATTGCAGCAACAAATTACTTTTGGAACAGAAAGTGAGTATTAGCGTTGTTTTTTTATATGGTTGCTACTATTAAAAATACATTTATTTCTGCATTATAAACTTGCTAATAAGATGAATAATTGCTAATTTAATTAGCTAAAACTGCATTATTGCAACATTAAATAAAATCACGAATAACAGAAAAATATGAATCAAGAGATCAAACAAGAAGCTTATCAAGCCTCATCAATCAAGGTTTTAAAAGGATTAGAAGCAGTAAAAAAGCGCCCTGGAATGTATATAGGTGACACAGATGATGGTTCTGGCTTACACCACATTGTTTATGAGGTATTAGATAATGCAATTGACGAATCTTTAGCTGGCCATTGTGATAATGTAAATGTTATCATAAATTCAAATGGTAGTGTTACTGTAAATGATAATGGTAGAGGTATTCCGGTAGATCTTCATGCAGAAGAGGGGGTTTCTGCTGCTGAAGTAATTATGACCCAACTACATGCTGGAGGAAAATTTGACAAAAACTCTTATAAAGTTTCAGGAGGTTTACACGGAGTAGGTGTTTCAGTGGTAAATGCTTTATCACAATATTTAGAACTAAGAATTTGGCGTGACGATAAAGAATATTATGCTCGTTTCGAAGATGGCATAACGGTTAAACATATCGAAGTAGTAGCAGATGCAAATGGTCGTAAGGGAACTGAAGTTACCTTTTTTCCATCAGAGAAAATATTCTCATTTATAAAATTTAGCTATGAGACTTTAGAACGCAGAATTAGAGAATTGGCGTTTTTAAATTCAGGAGTGCGTATTAATTTAATTGATAAAAGGGGAGATAACGAAAGAAAAGAATTATTTTATTACGAAGGTGGAATTGAAGCTTATGTTTCTTTTGTAGATAAAGCAAAACATGCTTTAACGCCCATAATTTCTATAAATGGAGAAGCTAATGACATTGTAGTTGATATTGCTCTGGAG
Organism: Candidatus Actinomarina sp.; assembly: GCA_964216065.1. Classification (GTDB taxonomy): domain Bacteria; phylum Pseudomonadota; class Alphaproteobacteria; order Rickettsiales; family JABIRX01; genus JABIRX01. The sequence continues at coordinate 33 of CAXPEK010000185.1, read as the reverse complement.
TGGAATGATAGTTACCATGAAACTACATTTTGT
>CAXPEK010000184.1:0-6671 GCA_964216065.1 Candidatus Actinomarina sp. | reverse complement strand
ACAATATCTAAATTATATTTTTTAAGCATCTCAACTACAGCAAGATCATACGCTGCTCGGGAAGAAAATTTTTGATGTTCAATAATTTCAGTCTTAATATTATGTGCCTTCGCAATCTCTAAACCTTTAGCATCTGCTTTATTAGAAAAAACTAGCGCTACTTTAGCTTCAATAGCACCTGCTTTGCAATGCTCTATTATAGATTGCATATTAGTGCCGCGACCTGAAATAAATATCGCTAGATTAGTCAAAATATCTTACCCCAACAAACTAAGCAACCTTAATTTCGCTTAGCTCACTACAGCATACATTCTTTACTAACATTGCTGCAACTTCATAAGGATCACTATTAGCACCCGGCCTTCTATCTTCAAAATAACCACAACCTTTCAGCTCTACTATTTTTGGTATTCTAATGGAGCAACCTCGATTAGCTGCACCCGCAGAAAAATTATTAATATTAGAAGTTTCATATTCGCCAGTTAGTCTTTCTGCTAGCAAATGGCCATATACTGCAATATGTTCTTGGTGGCATTTTTCTAATTTTTTAATCGCATCTTTAATAGCATTTAAACCATTTTTACTATCTCGAGTATTAATAGTGGAAAAGTTGGTATGCATGCCCGCTCCATTCCAAGAACCTTTAACTGGTTTATTAGATAAACTAACCTCTATTTCATAAGCTTCTGCTATTCTATATAATAACCAGCGGGCTAACCAAGTGTGATCACAAATAGTTAGAGCACCTGCATCTTCATTATCATTACCTCTGTAACCTATCTGAAATTCCCATTGCCCTAGCATTACTTCCGCATTTATACCATATAGCATTATACCAGCCTCTAAACATAATTTAGCATGCTCTTCTACTATTTCTCGACCGCTAACTTGTTCAGCACCAACACCACAATAATAAGGACCCTGTGGGGCAGGAAAGCCATTTTCTGGCCAACCTAAAGGCTTGCCACGAAAATAAAAAGTATATTCTTGCTCAAAACCAAGCCACGGATCATGCTCTTTACCACCATTATCTAAATATTTTCTCAATTTTGCTCTGCTATTACTCTTATGCTCTGTATTATCAGGATTATATACTTCACACAAAACTAAGTAATTACCTTCACCTCTTAGAGGGTCTTTCACAAAATTTACTGGCTTTAATATACAATCAGAATCTTCTCCTACAGCTTGTCTAGTAGATGATCCATCAAAACTCCATTCAGAAAAATCACTAAGTAGAACCTCTCTATTTTCTGGATAGTTAAAAATTTTAGCTTTTGATCTTATTAATGGCACTGGCTTAGTACCATCAACCCATATATATTCAGCAAATTTTATCTTAGACATAAATACCATAAAAATATATTATTTATATAGCTTGAATAAAATAATTGTCAACTTTATTTAGAGTAAAGCCGCGCTTACAAAGTATCGCTTATACTACTGATTTATCTATATTATATCTCCTATCATAGCGTAAGAATAATTATGTTTTTCAATTATAGAACATACTTGTTTTAATTCAGCTTCAGCAATAACCGCTACCATGCCATAACCACAATTAAAAGCTTTAAACATCTCTGCTTGAGATAGATTTGCTTGTTGCTTAAGCCAAGAAAATAAAGGATTAAATTTAAAATTTTCACTAATTAAAAAGCCCCTATCTTTAGGCAAAATTCTAGGGATATTTTCAGTGAATCCTCCACCTGTAATATGTGAAAAAGCTTTTACCAAGTTTTTACGATGCAATTCTAAGCAAAGCTGCACATAAAGTTCAGTAGGTTTTAAAAATAGTTCTGCATAATTATATTCAGGTGCAAATTCAACTTTATCATGATAATTTAATCCTCTTACTTCCATTATTTTTCGAACTAAAGAAAAACCATTAGCATGAATGCCAGAAGAGGATATACCTATAATAATATCATTTTTATTAATTTCTTCTTTGTAAGGTAAAACCTTATCTCGTTCTACCGCACCAACTGCAAAACCTGCTAAATCTAAATCTTGATTATGATACATACCTGGCATTTCGGCAGTTTCACCACCTATTAATGCACAATTTGACTGTTTGCAAGCCCTAGCCACAGAAGAAATTATTTGAGCTGCAATATTATTATCTAACTTGCCACAAGCATAATAATCTAAAAAAAACAAAGGTTCAGCACCTTGCACCACTAGATCATTAACGCACATAGCAACTAAATCTTGCCCTATATTATCATAATTATTAGTTTCAATAGCAATTTTTAATTTAGTACCTACCCCGTCTGTAGCAGCAACCAAAATAGGATCTTTATAATTACATTTAGCCAAATCAAAAAAACCACCAAAACCACCAATATTTGACATTACTCCCAATCTATCAGTTTTTTTTACTTCTGGTTTAATTAATTCTACGAGCTTATTCCCTGCATCTATATTTACTCCAGAATCTTGATATGTAATTTTATCTTTAGTCATAATTATTTTTCTTTTGCAGTCTTTAAATAACCAATATTTTGCTTCGCTTCGGTAAAAACAAAATTTACCGCCTTAGCTATATCAGACTTTGTTACTTGTTTTATTTTTTTATCCCAATCTTGAATTTCAGCAAGAGATATACCAGTAGTATAATTCATACCGACCATATAAGCTAAAGATTTATATGATTCTTTACTATAAATAGTTTCAATCAAAAAGATTTTCTTCGCTCTAGCTAAACTTTTATCATTAATTTTCCCTTTAGCTAAAGCTTTTAATTCATCTTGTATTATTTTTAGAACTTCTTTTTCATGCTTGTCATCTTTCAATATAATATCTATTTCAAAAAAACCTTGACCACGTGACATGTCACTATAACTAGAAGAAACTGATAATACTAGATCTAACTCTGTGACAAGCTTTTTATATAAAATTGAATTTTTATTGCCAGCTAATAAATATGATAATACTGACAAAGCATAACTATGTTCCTTATTTTTAGCTAATAAATCTGGTGCTAAATATGTTAATTTAATTTCAGTATTAGTGGTATTTTTATCATAATGAATAGTTAAATTTTTAATAACCGAGCTTCTTTCTTCAGCCATTTTAATTTTATTTTCAGGACCAGCCGGAATACTAGCATAATATTTTTCTGCTAATTTTTTTGCCTCTTCAATATTTAAATCTCCGGCTAATATTAAAATAGCGTTATTAGGAAAGTAATATTTATTATAAAAATCAATCGCCTCTTGATGAGTTAAATCTTGTATATCTTCCTCATAACCTATTAATGGCCTGCCATAAGGGTGTTCTTTTCCTAACATATCTTCTTTTACTTTTTCATCAAGGACAGAGCGAGGTGAGTTATCTCTACGCATTAATCTTTCTTCTAAAACTACATTTCTTTCTATTTTAGTTTGCTCTTCAACTAAAACTAAATTTCTCATACGATCTGACTCTATATCCATTACTTCATCTAAATATTCTTTAGGAACATTTTGAAAGTAAGCAGTAAAATCATATGATGTAAAAGCATTATGACTACCACCAAATTCTGAAACTAAATTATCTAAATCATTTTTCTTGTACCTCCTTGTGCCATGAAACATTAAATGTTCTAAATAATGGGCAAGACCAGTCTTACCTAATTGCTCATTTATACCACCTACCTTATACCACACCATATGCATTACTGCAGGAACACGGTGATTAGGTATTAATACTACCTCCATACCATTTTCTAATATAAAATTTTCGATAGAAAACTCACTATTTTCAAAAGTTATATCATTATTTTTCTCTGCAAACTTTTTAAAACTCGTTCCAAGCATAACCAAAAAACTAACCAAAAAAACTATTAATAATTTTCGCCATTTCATCATAACGTACCATTTTATTGATGTTTTTCCTAAATTCAGCTGAGTTTTCCATCTTTGAGCTATACCAACCTAAGTGCTTTCTCATCATTTTAACGCCATTTTCTTCACCATATAATTCCACTACATCTTTTAAGTGATTTAATATTATTTCTTTTTTTTCCTCTATTTCTGGCTCAGCTATTAGCTCTGTCTTACCAGCTAAATAATTAGAAACTTGGCTAATAAACCAGGGTTTACCATAACTAGCACGACCAATCATAATACCATCAGCATTAGAGTCTTTGAGGGCCTTTCTCGCATCTGCAAAAGTTTTAATATCACCATTAGCTATAACTGGAATAGTTACTTCTTGTTTAACCTTGCTAATAAATTGCCAATCGGCCTGACCTCTATACATTTGGCATCTGGTTCTGCCATGTATAGTGAGCATTTTGATACCTAGATCTTCTGCTATTTTAGCTAATTTAGGCGCATTAAGATGTTCATGATCCCAGCCCATTCTCATTTTTAAAGTAACAGGTATATCAACTGCTTTAACTGTAGCAGCTAAGATTTTAGCAGCTAATTTTTCATCTTTCATTAAAGCAGAACCTGCATTACCACCAACTACTTTCTTAACTGGGCAGCCAAAATTAATATCTATAATATCTGCTCCTAAATCTTGATTTATTTTAGCAGCTTCGGCCATAACTTCTGGGTCACAACCAGCTAATTGCACTACATCTGGCATAGCAGAATCTTTATGTTCAAATTTACATTTTTGCATAGAATTTCTGGTTTTTTCAATCATAGCTCTACTAGCTATCATTTCAGACACTACTAAACCAGCTCCAAATTTTTTAACAATTTTACGGAAAGGCAAATCACTTACGCCCGACATAGGCGCTAGTAATACATTTGATAATAATTTATGTTTTCCTATTTCAATCATATGTTAAAAAAACTTCTAGCATAACTTTCACAAAGATGATTTGCAACAAATATATCTGCTATCACTTTTTATCATAAGAGCTTGCTATACTATAATAGTATAATATTATCAATTTTGAGTAATCTATTAGAAAAACTTAGTAAGTTTAATTTAAAACTATCTATTGCTATGTAAATTAATCGTTATTATATTATACTGAAAAATTGTTAAAAACGTGCTCGCTGACCAATCAATTTTTATAACTAAATTAATTTCTTTCCACACTTGGTTTGTAATTGGCTTAATTTTGTTTGCCATGATATCTTACAGCTGGGAAAAAATTTCGTTAGAACTAACTTCACTGATTAGTATTACTATATTAATTTTATTTTTTCATTTTTTACCACTTTTAGATTATGAAAATAAAATTTTATTAGAACCCACAAATATATTACTTGGTTTTGCTAATCCTGCTTTAATCTCCATTGTATCATTATTAATTATTGGCCAAGCAATTATTCAATCAAATGCACTTAATATTATTCCCTCTATATTAATTAAACTAGCCAAAAATAATGCTATAATTGCAATTCTAATATCTCTTCTCATGGTTATTTCAATTAGTGCCTTTATGAATAATACTCCTGTAGTGGTAATTTTTATTCCTATATTTGCCGAAATTGCTAAACATCTTAATATCTCACCTTCTAAAATAATGATTCCTTTATCATATACTGCAATATTAGGAGGTATGATAACCTTGATAGGAAGCAGCACCAATCTTTTAGTATCTGGTACTTTAGAATCAATAGGACTATCACCAATAAGTTTTTTTGAATTTATAGTTCCTGGTAGCATTATGGCTTTTGTTGGAATGATTTACATTAGTTTTATATTACCAAAAATCTTACCAGATAGAGCTGCTTATCATAATCAGTTTTTTGATGATCGACCTTTTGTAAGCCAAATTATAATTACAAGAGAATCTGGCTTTGATGGTCAAAAATTATCCGAAGGTACATTGCCAGGGTTTCATGATATTACGATTAGAGCAATAGAAAGAGGTGACAAAACATTTCTACCACCATTCCAAGATAATATGCTATTACAAGAAAACGATATATTAGCAATTTCAGGTACTAGAGAAACTTTATCAAAATTAGTTTATAAAAAAACTAACATATTTACCAAAAATCTTCATATTGATGATTTTGCAGCAAATAATGATAATTTTAATCTAAATGAAACTAATCTTGCCGAAATAGTAGTAGCTCCTGCCTCTAGATTAATAGGAGAAACTATTAAAAAGTCAGGCCTATATTCCAATTATAACTGCCCTGTAATAGGTATACAAAGAAAAGGAAATTTGGTAAAAAGTAAAATTTCACACTTAAGATTAGTAGCAGGAGATGTATTATTAATTTTAGGAGAAAGCAATAAATTGACCGATATAAAAAGTAACAAGGATGTGATTCTCACCAAGTGGTCAGCCCAGCAAATCAACTCAATTACTAAGGTTATAAAAACTTTGGTAATATTTTTAATGGTTATAACTTCTTCAGCTTTAAAAATTCTCCCTATATCAATAGCCTCATTTACAGGTGCAACCCTGCTAATTTTATTTAAATGTATTAATATTAGGCAAGCATCAAGAGCGATAGACCGAAATGTTGCTCTAATGATTGTTGCATCACTTGCAATGGGTAATGCCTTAGAGGTTACTGGCGGTGCAAAATTATTAGCTGATAGTTTTTTAGCGATTACCACTGGTCTATCTACTATTGGTATAATCTCTTTATTTTTCTTATTTACAGCTTTTATGACCAATATTTTAAGTAATGCCGCAACTGCCGTTTTATTCACGCCAATCGCTGCTAATTTAGCACTAAAACTTGCTATTGATCCTAAAATTTTAT